>JAMXCW010000004.1 GCA_024451685.1 Candidatus Bathyanammoxibius amoris
CCTGCGCCGGGTGATTGTGGACGCTTGCGGGGTCCGCCGGGTCCTGCGCCGGGTGATTGTGGACGCTTGCGGGGTCCGCCGGGTCCTGCGCCGGGTGATTGTGGACGCTTGCGGGGTCCACCGGGTCCTGCGCCGGGTGATTGTGGACGCTTGCGGGGTCCACCGGGCCCTGCGCCGGGTGATTGTGGACGCTTGCGGGGTCCGCCAGGTCCGGCTTGTGATGGTCCACCAGGCCTCTGGGGTCTGTCCGATCTGTCCACCCTGTCCGGTCTATTCCCACTATCCCCTCTACCAAGTCTATCTGCACTGCCCGGCCTGTCTCCCCTCTCACCCTTATCAGGTCTGTCCTGTCTATCTCCCCTCTCACCCCTATCGGGCCTGTCCGGTCTATCTCCCCTCTCACCCCTATCGGGCCTGTCCGGTCTATCTCTCCTCTCCGGCCTATCAGGTCTGTCCGGTCTGGTATTCGGTGACCTGGAACTATCGGGCATCTGGGGTCTATCCGGCCTCTCCCCCCTATCGGGCCTGTCCGGTCTATCTCCCCTCTCACCCCTATCAGGCCTGTCCGGTCTATCTGGTCTGTCCTGTGACGAAGCATTTGTATCCGCCGGGTACAATTCCTGGGTCGCCGCGGGTGCAGGAAACGAAAGGAGAAATAGGGCCGCTAAGGCGATGACAATGTGTTTCCGCATTGTTTCTTACCGTCCATGAAATTACGCATGCAGCGTAGTCCCTGCCGTTAGTCTTTCAGGCGCTGCAGCTGTTCGGTCAGCCTTTCAATTAACGCGTTAAGTTTTTCGCGTGCGCTCTCGCTCAGGTCTCCAAGCTCTTCTTTCATCAGTTTACGCATGTTAGTCAGGTCTTTTTCCAATTGTTTGCGCATTTTTTCCCGTTCGACCTTCCGTTTGGCGTGCTTCTCGGTGCGTGTGGCGTCTCGCTCCTGCCGGTGTTTGGTCCTGAGTTCTTCCATCTCTGTCTGGTGTTTTGTGCGCATCTCGCCCATTTCCTGCTTGTGCCGTTCCTTGAGGCCGGCCTTGTCTACCTTTTGAGCCGAGGCTTCCGGTGCGGGTTTTTCCTCTTCCGCCAGGGCTGCAACTGACAGGGTAAGACAAAGTGCCGCCAGCACAGGTATCATTAGTTTATACATTAACTTTTACCTCTTTCATGAGTTAAGGGAATGAAATACACGGGTTCCTGCCAGGGATTAGAAATTGTACCAACTATGATTTGGATGGTTCTAAAGTCGACTCTTCCAGGAAATTACGAACACTCCGCTCTACGTCTTCCATGGTCACGTCGGTATCCTTACAGTACCCATGAGGCCTCAGGTTGGGTACCGAGACAATAGCCTTAGGGAACGCGGCCATTAGTCCTATACGCAGTTCCTTCTCGCACGCTATGGCTATCACACCGCGGATTTCGTCAGACTTGACCCTCTGCAGTGCGGCCCTTCCCCCGGTAGCCACGGCCAGATGGACACCGTATTTATCGGATAAAGCTATTAGATCCATTACCTTACACTTACCGCAGCGCTTGCACTCTGCAAGGTCGAGGGTTATCTTCTGCGGACACTTTGACCACTGGATGCAGTGTGGAAACATTATCAGGAGGCTGGAGGGTGGGCACTTAGAGCCCTTCAACCTCTGCAGCATGTTGCTCAGAGAGACAAACTTGCCGTCCAGTACCTCACCAATGCTCATATATCTTTCCCCTTCGAAATTATAGGACTTTTATGCCATTTTATATGGGGTGTGGTGAAAGTCAAGGATGTTTATTACGACACAAAGCACTCACCTTCAACCACATGGTGCCCCAGCAGGTATTCCCGTGCCGTCATCTCCCTGCCGCCCTCCGGCTGGAGCCGGGTTATCCATAACGAGCCTGCCCCCGCGGCTACCTGTATGCCCTGGTCTGACGTGCCAAGTATGGTACCCGGCCTGCCGGGTTCTCGTGACTCGTTTTTGGCCTCTACGCGCGAGCGCAGGACGATGAGCCTTTTCTTCGGCCTGCCCCCTTTACCGGGGAGGAAAGCAAAGGCACCCGGCCACGGGTTCATCCCACGGACAAAATTATGTATATTTTCCGCTGGCTGGTTCCAATTGATGAGGGCATCTTCTTTCTTTACCCGGCGTACGTAACTTGCCGATTCTTCCCGTTGAGGGGTACAGGATACCGTCGAGTCTTCGTAGGTGTCGAGTACCCTTATCAGGAGGTCACCGGCTACCACGGCAAGTCTCCGTTCCAGCTCCCCGGCCGTTTCATCAGGCCCTATCTCCACCACTTCCTTGTCGATAACGTCCCCGGTGTCTATTTCATATGCCACCTTTTGCGCCGTAACGCCCGTGACCTTTTCACCGTCTATGATGGCCTGTGCGATGGGTGCGGCCCCACGATATTTGGGCAGTAATGAGGCATGGAGGTTGATGCAGGCAATCCTTGGGATCTTGAGGAATTCCCGTGACAGCTTTTGGCCGAATGCGACCACAACGATGAGGTCCGGAGCAAGGCCCTCAAGCGTCCGGATCGTACCCTGCTCATTGACGCTCTCGGGCTGGATTATTCTGAGACCGAGCTCTTCGGCCAGCTGTTTTACGGGCGGGGGGAACGTGTGCTGGTGGTGCCGTCCCCTGGGCCTGTCCGGCCGGGTAACTACCGCAGTGATGCGATGTCCGGGGGTACCGGCAAGGCGTCTGAGCGGGGGCAATGCGAAGTCAGGCGTTCCCATGAAAACAACGTTCATTTGCTGAAAATTCTCCAGGACGGGGCACAGACGGCAGGGGGTTGTTAGTGGGGCGGTTTAAAGCCTTTGGGTGCTGGCGGTCTCTTCTTTGTAGATCGTCTCCAGTTCCTTGATTCTCCTCGAGTTTGCCACACTGCCGGCAGGGGTCATCCTGTCAATAATCAGCCTGCCGTTGAGGTGGTCTATCTCGTGCTGCCACACCCTTGCCTCAAGGCCCTCCGCCTCCATCTCCAACCTCTCACCTTCAAGATTGTACGCAACTACCCTTACCGTTTCAGACCTTGCTATGTTTCCGAACACGCCGGGCAGGCTCAGACAGCCCTCCTCTTCCAGCGACGCGCCCTCCTCATGCGTTATGACAGGGTTTACGAAGACGCTCCCGCCGGTCTTTTCGCCGGAGGTGTCTTTCACCAGCAGCCTTACGGGCCAGCCCACCTGCGGGGCGGCAAGCCCCACCCCTTCAGCCTCGTACAGAAGCCGGAGCATCTCCTCGGCCTTTTTACAAACCTCTTTGGTTATCTCTTTTACGGGCCCGGCCTTCCGGCTCAGCCTGGAGTCAGGGTAAAGTAGTATCTTCATGCTCTGTTTAAAGGAATTTTATGGGCAAAAAAGCCTGGGACAACCTGATACCAGAGAGTCCCTGCTAAAAACCAAGTATAACAGCCACTTGATAGTTCTGCAAGGGGCAGGGGGCAGCCACTTGCTTTTTACAGCGGTGGCGAGCCGGTGAGGCGGCCTCCAAAGAGTTATTTCTGTTGACAGATGGTTTCACGTCTAATAAATTATACTGTTTTCATGTTTCTTGGGAGGAGACTATGCCACAAAGACCAACGGCAAGCAAGAGCCTGAGACAGAACGTACAGCGGCGGGCGCGAAACCGCACGGCAAGGTCTGCACTCAGGACGCAGTTGAAGAAATTTGTTACGGCCGCTGAAACAGGAAACGTAGATGCGGCAAAGGAAGAACTGCGCCTTACCATCAGGGCGCTGGACCGGTCGGCAGCCAGAAACCTCATCAAAAAGGGCACGGCTGCGCGTCAAAAATCCCGCCTTACCATAAGACTCAGCAGGCTTGTGGCCGGAGAGGGCAAAAAAGCCTCAGAGACCGGGAAGTAACTGCCAGGCAAGACCGTGCAAACGTCATTATGTCATTCTGAGTTTTTTGAGCGAAGAATCCAGGTAGGGGCACGTTGCAACGTGCCCCTACGATTAGATTCATTTTTCTCCCTTAGAATGGTCCGCCACAGGTGTAATTCTTCATAATTATTCTGGTAACAGTCTGGCAGGGTAGCGGCAGGGTAGCGCGGAAGTTGGGAAATCCATTAACTAACCCTGCCAGGGAGGCTGTTAGCAACGACAAAGTCTATCAAATCTGTCTTGACCGGTAATCGGGTATTGGAGTAACGTCTCTGAGCTTTCACGATTTTTAAAGGCATGAATTAAGAAATGGGATTAACTGTACAGAAATTTGGCGGCTCATCCGTTGCCGACGCGGAGAAAATTAAGGCCGCGGCCCGGAGGGTGGTGCAGTCCTTCAGGGAAGGTAACCAGGTGGTGGTGGTCGTGTCGGCCCGCGGGGAGATGACCGACGAGCTCTTCGGGCTTGCAAAGGAGATAACAGAGAAACCTTCGTCCAGGGAACTTGACACGCTGGTCTCCACCGGTGAGCAGGTGTCCATCGCGCTAATGGCTATGGCCATACATGCCCTGGGCCACGACGCCATATCGTTTACCGGCGCGCAGGTAGGTATAGTCACGGACGGCTACCACACCAACGCCAGAATACTAAAGATAGACACAAAGAAGATAAAAAAGGAACTGGACAGCGGTAAGATCGTGGTGGTGGCCGGATACCAGGGGGTAGATGCCTACAAGAACATCACTACCCTGGGCAGGGGCGGCTCGGATGCGACTGCCGTGGCGCTTGCGGCGCTGCTGAAGGCTGAACACTGCGACATCTTTACGGACGTGGATGGTATATATACGGCAGACCCCAGGATAGTCCCTGAGGCGAGAAAGCTGGACAGGATATCGTACGGTGAGCTCCTCGAACTGGCCAGTATGGGCTCTCAGGTGATGCAGGCCCGTTCCATAGCGTTTGCCAAGAAGTACAACGTACCGTTGAGGGTGAGGTCGTGTTTCAACAACTCAGAGGGAACCATAATATGTCAGGAGGTTAAGGAAATGGAAGAAATCGTGGTCAGCGGTGCCACGGTCACCAAGGACGAGGCCAAGGTGGTTATCAGAGGCATTCCGGACCGGCCCGGGCAGGCCGCCGGGGTATTTAGAGAGATGGCACGGAACAACATTAACGTAGACATGATAATCCAGAACATAGGCTCCCGCGGCCTTGCTAACATTACCTTCACCGTGCCGAAGGCGGAACTTGACGCGGCAATGGAGGCGGTACGCAAGTTACAGAAAGAGGAGGGGTTCGCTGAGGTCCATGCCGACAGCAAAGTGGCGAAGTTGTCTGTGGTGGGCATAGGCATGCGGAGCCACTGCGGAATTGCCGAGAAGATGTTCCACGCACTTGCGGAGGAAAAAGTAAACATCCAGATGATAAGCACTTCAGAGATAAAGATCTCATGCATCATTGACGAGGCGCAGGCGGAGCGGGCGCTGAAGGCCGTGCACAAGGCATTTGAACTGGAAAAGACGGGAAAAACAGCCGTATAGCTGGGACTTTTAAGTCTGTGAAACACTGTGTTCCTGATTTTAGTGGAAGTTTATTTGAAAGAAATGTAGCGTCGGGTCTCCGTACCCGACGCGGGACGTCCGATACAGAGGTCGGACGCTACAGTAAGGTTTCGCCTGGTGCATTTGTATACGTATAAAAAGAGTGTATAAAAAAATGAAAAAAATCATCGTTTACGACACAACACTGCGTGACGGAAGCCAGGCCGAAGGGGTCTTCTTCTCTCTGCAGGACAAGATAAGCATCGCCCTGAAGCTCGATGACCTGGGGGTGGACTATATCGAAGGCGGTTACCCCGGCTCTAACCCGAAGGACAGGGACTTTTTCAGGGATATCGCGTCCAAAACGCTCTCTAACTCCAAAGTCGTCGCGTTCGGCAGCACACGGAGGGGGGATAAAAATGCCGAGGCAGACCCCGGTTTGCAGGCCCTGCTTAAGGCCGAGACCCCTGTGGTTACCATTGTGGCCAAGGGCTGGGACCTGCACGTCAAAGAGGTGCTGCGAGTGTCTCCGGAAAACAATTTAAATATGATATCGGACACCGTCAAGTTCCTGAAATCCCACAACAGAGAGGTATTTGTGGACATCGAGCATTTCTTTGACGGATATAAGTCAGACGCCAAGTATGCCCTCAAGGTAGTGAAGACTGCCGTATCCTCGGGTGCCGATGCCATCGTGTTGTGTGACACCAACGGTGGCTGTCTTCCTTCTGAAATATCATGGATGGTAAAGAAGGCGAGGGGTGGTGTGAAGGTCCCGTTAGGCATCCATACCCATAACGACTGCGACCTGGCAGTGGCCAATACACTGGCGGCCGTGGAAGCCGGAGCTACACACGTACAGGGAACCATAAACGGGTTTGGTGAGAGGTGCGGCAACGCCGACCTATGCTCAATCATCCCCGTCCTTACACTGAAACAGGGTCTAACGTGTCTGGACGAGGGAAAGCTGAAGAAGCTTACCGAGGTCTCGCGCTACGTGAACGAGGTGGCGAACCTCGCCTCCAGGTCCAACCAGCCGTTTGTGGGCGTCAGCGCGTTTGCCCATAAAGGCGGCCTGCACGTGGACGCAATCACAAAAAACCGGCAGACATACGAGCACATATCCCCGGAGGTAATAGGAAACGAGAGACGTATACTCATCTCCGAGCTCTCCGGGAACGCCACCTTGCTGGCCAAAACGGCTCAATACGACATAACCAAAAACAAGGAGACGATGAGGAAGATACTGAAGCAGGTCCAGGACCGTGAGAACCAGGGTTATCACTACGAGTCGGCGGAGGCGTCATTCGAGATACTGGTAAAGAAGGTGCTGGGGAGGTACAAGCGCTTCTTTGACACGGTAGGCTTTCACGTCACCGTAGAAAAACACGATGGCGCGCCGGTAACGGTGGCGACCGTCAAGATTAGTGTGGACGGCGTGGAGGAATTAACCGCGGCAGAGGGGGATGGCCCTGTAAACGCTCTGGACGGAGCACTGAGGAAAGCGCTGAAAAGGTTTTACCCGGAGCTTAAATGGCACCTGGTGGATTTCAAGGTCAGGGTCATCAATCCAAAAGACGGCACCGCCGCAAGGGTCAGGGTAATCATTCAGTCCCAGGACGAACAGGACATCTGGGGTACGGTAGGCGTCTCCGAGAATATCATAGAAGCCAGCTGGGAGGCCCTGGTAGACAGTATCGAGTACAAGCTCCTCAAGGACCAGGAAAAGACAACCCGGCGGCCGGCCGCGGCGCTAAAGAGCAGACAGCAATGACAGGTGCTTCTCTGGCCCCGAAGTACGACCCCAAGGAGGTAGAAGACAAGCGGTACAGCTTCTGGGAAGGACATAACTACTTCCACAGTGAGCCGGACCCCGACAGAAAGAGTTTTACCATTGTCATCCCGCCGCCCAACATCACCGGTGCCCTCCACATGGGCCATGCCCTCAACACCATCATCCAGGACGTACTCATCAGGTGGAGGAGGATGGACGGTCACAACGCCCTCTGGATGCCCGGTACCGACCATGCCGGCATCGCCACACAGAACGTCGTGGAGAGAGAGCTCATACAAAAGGGGCTCAACAGGAAAGAGATGGGCCGTGAGAGGTTCCTCAAGGCCGTCTGGGAATGGAGGGACGAGTACGGCTCCACCATCATAAAGCAGCTAAAAAAGCTCGGCAGCTCCTGTGATTGGGAGAGGGAGCGGTTTACAATGGACGAGGGCCTTTCCGCAGCCGTTAGAGAGGCCTTTGTACGGCTGTGGGAAAAGGGGCTGATATACAGGGGCAAATACATCATTAACTGGTGTCCCAGGTGCCAGACGGCACTCTCAGACGATGAGGTGGACCACGAGACCCATGACGGGCACCTCTGGTATATCAAGTATCCCTTCAGAGACGAGAGCCACCTGAACATGATTGTGGCCACGACAAGACCGGAGACCATGCTGGGCGACGTGGCCGTGGCAGTAAACCCGGAAGACGGGCGGTATAAGGACTTCGTTGGCGAGACACTCGTGCTGCCCGCAATAGGCAGGGAGATACCGGTAATTGCAGATGTTATGGTGGATAAGGCGTTTGGTACAGGAATCGTGAAGATAACCCCTGCCCATGACCCTAATGATTTCGAGATGTCACTCAACCACGGGCTTGAACCCATCGTGGTTATGGAAGGGGATGGGACGATGAACAAGAATGCCGGCGAATATGCCGGCATGGACAGGTACGAGTGCAGAGAGGCCCTTATAGAAGACCTGAGACATAAGGAGCTTATCGCCAAGATTGAACCGTACACCCATTCCGTGGGACACTGCTACAGGTGTCACACGGTAATCGAACCCCGTCTATCCGACCAGTGGTTCGTAAAGATGAAACCCCTGGCAGAGGCTGCCATAAAGGCCACAAACGACGATTTAGTCACATTCTACCCGGCCAGGTGGACAAAGGTGTATCTGGATTGGCTGGAAAACGTCAGAGATTGGTGCGTCTCGCGGCAGATATGGTGGGGCCACCAGATTCCCGCGTGGCACTGCAAGGATTGTGGAGAAATTAACGTCTCAAGGGACACGCCGACCGGATGCTCCAAATGTCAGGGTACAAATCTCGACCAGGACCCTGACGTCCTGGACACGTGGTTCAGTTCCGCCCTTTGGCCGTTTTCTACCCTCGGCTGGCCTGAAGATACGCCAGAGCTGGGAAATTACTACCCCACCAGCGTGCTGGTGACCGATAGGGGGATAATATATTTCTGGGTGGCCAGAATGGTGATGATGGGACTTGAGATGCTTGGTTCTCCGCCGTTCTCCAAGGTATACATCCACGGCACCATACTGGATGAACTGGGCAGGAAGATGAGTAAATCAATGGGCAACGGCATAGACCCTCTGGACATGACAGGGCGCTACGGCACCGATGCGGTAAGGATGTCGCTCCTGCTCCTGACCACCGAGGGCCAGGACATAAAGCTCTCAGAGAGTAAGTTTGAAATGGGCAGGAATTTCACCAATAAGATATGGAACGCAACCCGGTTTATACTGATGAATCTGGAGGGCCAGACACCTCCGGCCCTTTCTACCGTAAAAGACAGTCTGAGTTTTGAGGATAAATGGATACTGAGCCGGCTCAATCTGACGATCAAAACTGTAACCTCAGAACTGGAAAGGTTCAGGTTCAACGACGCGCTGAGAACGGTCTACGAATTCTTCTGGCATGAGTTCTGTGACTGGTATCTTGAGATAGTAAAACCGAGGCTCTATGAATCCGCCGGCCAGGAAGAAGAAGAAGATAAGACGGTTGCTCAGACGGTACTTGTCCACGTCCTGAAAGATACGGTGAAACTGCTCCACCCCTTCGCGCCCTTCCTTACCGAGGAGATATGGCAGGGCCTGCGCGAGAACCTCGATAAAGGCGCTCGGCTCGAAGAAGGCGTAATAATCGCCTCATGGCCAACGGCTGAAGCCCAAGACCATAACACAGAAACGGCCATGGAGTTGCTGCAGGAAATAGTACGGTCGTTGAGGAATATACGGCGAAACCTGGACATACCGGACAGGCAACCCCTCTCGGCCTCGATTTCTACACGCACGCCGGATAGTGTGCAGATGCTGGAACGACACTCGCAGTTTCTGAGGAAGATGGTCATCCTTAAGGATTTAGAGATAGGACAGGACATAGCCAAGCCTCCTTCATCTGCCAGTGCAGTGGTGGGACAACTCCGGCTGTTTGTCCCCCTGTCGGGGATAATAGACATTGAGGCCGAAAGAGAACGCCAGCAAAAGCGTATCACAGAGTTGGAGTCATACCACCGGAAGGTCGTGCAAAAACTATCCAACAAGAATTTTGTAGAAAAGGCACGGCCTGACGTCGTTGAGAAGGAACGGTCGCGGGAGACAGAACTCTCTGAACAGATAGGCAAGCTCAAGCAAACACTTACGGAGTTAGAGAGATGAACAGATTGTCAGGCTTTCTCTTCATCATGGTTTACATCATGCTGGTCGTTTCCGCACTATCGGCGGGCGAAGAGGTAAAGATATGCCCCAAATGTAACGCCACGTACCCCGCGGAGGCCGGCTTCTGTGCTGCGGACGGCACAGCGCTGGTTGAACAGGGGGTTGTGCTTCAGTGCCCGAAATGCGGGAGGATGGGAAGGACGGCCGAGATATTCTGTCCACTGGACGGCGAGAAATTAAGGCCGGCAGGAGAAAGGGTGCGGGCACAAAGAGCCCGTGACGCAGTGTTGGCCACACAGCACTATAAAGAAGGAAACAGACTGAGCGACCAGCGTGATTATGACAAGGCCCTGGAAGAATATCAGGAGGCGGAAAGGCTGTATCCTGACCTCCCTGAATTGCACCACAATATGGGCTGGGTCTACAGCAAACTGGGCAGGCAGAAGGAGGCGGTGAAGCACCTGCGAAGATACATTATACTAAATCCAGACGGGGAAGACTACATCGAGGTCCTTTCGTATATTACCATAATGGAAAAGTCAATGGCCGCAAATAAGGAAGGGGAAGAAACCCGGATACAGCGTGACGAGGCGATGAAAAAGGGTCTGGAAGAGGGCCGGGACAAATTGGACATGGTCCTGATACCCGCCGGTGAATTTATCATGGGGATAGAGAACCAGAGGGAAGACTCCAGACCTGCACATACCGTCTACCTGCCGGCCTTTTACATAGACAGGTATGAGGTAACAAACGCTCAATACTACGAGTTTCTAGAATATATGAAGAAGACCGGCGACCACAGCAAATGTCATAAAGACGAATCCCCGGGAAAGGACCACACCCAGAGGGAGTGGAAAGACCCTTACTATAACAACCCTGAGTTTCCCGTATCCCGGATAGATTGGTTCGACGCCTACGCGTACACTGCCTGGGCGGGTAAGCGGCTGCCTACGGAGGCGGAGTGGGAGAAGGCGGCCAGGGGGCCGAACGGCAACTGGTGGCCGTGGGGAAACGTCTGGGACCCGAACAGGTGTAACATGGGAGACGAAGCAAAACCCGTGGGGAGTTACGAGGCAGGCAAAAGTCCATACGGGTGTTATGACATGGCGGGGAGTGTGGCGGAGTGGGTGGCCGACTGGTATGACCCTTTCTATTACCCGACGAGTTCATCCAGTAGTCCAAAAGGGCCGGAGAAGGACTTGAGGAAGTGCGTCCGCGGGGGTTCACGCTACGGACGCGGCTTCCTGCTGAGGACCACCTACAGGAAATCAGAACAACCGAACTTGCACAACAAGGCCATCGGCTTCCGTTGCGTCAAGGACCCTGCATGAGAATCTTGAGTCTTATCACTCATTCAACGCCCTGACAAAACACTCTTCCGCTTCTTCGTGGCGTCCCATCTTCTCCAGCACCACTCCTTTATTCTGCCATGCACTCTTGTTATCAGGGTTCTCCTTGAGCACCACATCGTAACACTCCAGCGCCTCTTCATACCTTTCCAGTCCCGTAAGTGCGGCCCCCTTGTTGTTCCAGACGGCGTTGAACCTCGGGTTTATATCCAGGGCCCTTTCGTAGCACACCAGGGCGCTTCCATACTTCTTCAACTGGACATAGATGTTTCCCTGGTCGTACCAAATAGTGGCGTTACCGGGGTCAAACTCAATCGCCTTGTCATAACACTCCAGGGCATCGTCGTATCTCTTCAGACTCTCGAGAACCTGTCCCTTATTGTACCAGGCATGACTGTATACGGGGTCTAACTCAATCGCCTTATTATAAAATTTCAAGGCCTCTTCATGTCTGTTCAGACTGTCCATTACATTGCCCTTACCGTTCCAGGCAAAGGTGTATTTCGCATCTAACTCGATGGCCTTGTTATAACACTTCAGTGCCTCTTCATACCTCCCCAGGCCATACAGCACGTTGCCCTTGCTGTTCCACGCGTCGACGTAGTCCGGTTTTAACTCAATGGCTCTACTATAACATTCCACGGCATCCTCCAGATCGCCGCGCCGGACAAAATCGTTTCCCTGCACCAGGTACGCCTCGGCCTCTCCCGCATACGCAGTATGACATCCGGACCACCCCGATTGATTAAACCCTGCCGTCAGGTATGTTGCAATAAACATACAACTGAACAAAATGCAGCCTGTCAGCCTTTGATTAAAAACCCGTGTGAACAATTTTTCTGCTCCTAACTGGTGCAAGCGAAAGAATATAAGCGGCCTTTCGCACACCTCCTGCCATTTAACGCGCACATCACCCCCCATGATGTCCTGAGTTTACTTCCTCGTGCTCTTTGAGACATTCCCTCGCCTCCCCATCACGGCCCAATTTCTCCAGCATGTGGGCCTTTTCGTGCCATGCATCATCAAAGGACGGCTCCAGTTGAATCACCATATCATAATGCTCCAATGCCTCCTCGTACCTGTTCAGTTGATTCAGCAGGGTCGCCTTCTCATAGAATGACGCAATAACCTCAGGACCCGCAACCTCTATGGCCTGATCATAACACTCCAGCGCTTCATCGTACCTCTTGAGCGCAGAGAGTGCACTTGCCTTCCCTAACATGGCGTTGACAAAGTTAGGGTTGATTTCTACGGCCTTACCGTAGGCGTCAAGCGCTGCGTCATGCCTCTTCATATTGAACAAAATATTTGCCTTATTGAACCAGATATAATCATGTTTTGCCTCGACTGCCAGCGCCCTGTCTATGGACTCAAGTGCCTCGTCGTTCCTGTTCAACTGGGTAAATACGTTTGCCCTTCCACTTAACGCATGGACGTCGTCCCGGTTTATCTCCAGCACCTTGCCAAAACACTCCAGGGCCTCATTATACCTCTTCAGTATGCTCAGGGCATTGCCCTTGTTGTTCCACGCATGCGCAAACCCGGGGTCGGCGGCAATCGCCTTGTCGTAGTACTCAACGGCTTCCTCATATCTGCCCTGTGCGGACTTGTTGTTCCCAAAAATGTACCATTCTCTGGCATCTCCGGCACGGACTGATGTCTGGAGCGACATAATAACGCCCAGGCTGAATAAGGCCGATACTACGATGCGGGTACAGCGTCTGTGCAGGGAAGCCGTCATGTCTTTTTCCTCCATATGCATCGTTACAACCTTCCTCCGTAAAACTCTATGACCTAGCCCTTGCTCCCAATCTTGGGGTCTAATTCCAGCGCCCTGGCATTGCACTTCTCGGCCTCGTCCCGGTTGCCCATAACGTCAAGTATATTGCCTTTAGCATACCAGGCCATGGCCGATCTGGCGTCGGCGCTAATTGCACTGTCATACGCCGCGACGGCCTCGGTGAACCTGCCCAGCGTGCGCATGACGTCGCCCTTTTTGATCCACGCTCCGACATTTTCAGGATCAATTTCCACGGCCTCGTTGTAAGACCTCAAGGCCTGAACGTATCTGTGCAGCCCCAGAAGTGCGTTCCCCTTGTGTAGCCACATCTCCGCATAATCCGTGCCATCCGCTCCCCCCGCCGCATACACTCCCCTCATCGCTTCCTTTCCTTCCAGAGCCGGGTTGAGCACGTCAAGGGCAACTTTATATCTATGTAACCCATTCAGCGCGCGAGCCTTGATATTTAACATCTTATCCCCGCCAACGCGTGGTGCCGACGGGTCTTTGACAAGGTCTTCAATCGTCTTTTTCTGTTTTACCTCTTGCCTTGACTCCATATAGGTGAATATAGGCTTCTTCGCGGGAAGGGGTTTTGAGGTCTCGGCAATAACCAGCAATACGTCCTTGTATTTCCCCTGGTCAGCCAGGATTTTAGCCTTGGTCCGGATGAGCTCCACATCCCTCGGATTAATCTCCAGCGCTACGTTAACAAGTTCTTTTGCATCCTCACTTCGTCCTATTTTGTGTAGTACCTGCGCCTTGTCACACAGTATGTCGACGTCCCTGGGATTGAAATCCAGGAGCCTGTCGAAGCATACGATGGCCTCTTTATACCTGGATAAGGCTACCAGAATGTCGCCCCTGTTGGCTAGAGCAGTCAGGTCTGCCCGGTCTATCTCCAGGACCTTGTCAAAGCATACAAGGGCTTCCTCCATCCTGCCCAGTTCCTTCAGGAGCATACCCTTGCCGAACCACGGGCCTGTAAGGTCGGGGTTTCTTTCAATGGCCTTGTCGTAAAATGCAATCATCTCCGCCACGTCTTCCGCTTTACTCCTGTCCCCCCCTCTTCCCGACACCCTCACGCGTGCGCCTCTGACGGTCAATTCATGTGCGAGCCTCGAATCCAGCCCCAGGGCCCTTTCAAAGGACGCGTTGGCCGCTCCCTCATTTCCCAGCCTGTTCAGGGCGACACCCCTGTTACTCCATATCTGGGCCACATCCTCTCTAATCTCCATTGCGGCATTAAAATATCCCAACGCCTCCTCGTATTTCCCCTGCACCAGCATTACCTCCCCCCTGGCATTCAACATCCAGATGTCTTCCGGATAGAACTCCAGGAATTCGTTAATGGAGTCCAGGGCCTCTTCGGCCTCGCCCATCTTGGCCAGGGCTACGGCCTTGTTGCTCCACCCTCGTGAAAGGCTGTCATCAATATCAATCATAGCCTCAAAGCACTCCAGCGCCTCCGCATTTTTGTTAAGCCTCACCAGGGCCTGCCCCTTGCCGTCCAACGCGTCTATGTCATTGGGGTTGAACTCCAGTACACTGCTGAATGATTCGGCGGCGTCTCTGTACATGCCTTGTGCGCTGCTGGTAACGCCTTTGTTGTACAACGCCAGGATATTGTCCTCATCGAGCAGCAGCACCTCATCAAAACACCCAACGGCCTCTCCCCACCTGCCCAGTTTATACAAGGCAACCCCCTTGTTACCCAATGCCCTTATATCCCGGGGGTTTATCTTCAGTGCCATGTCAAAAGACGTTACGGCTTCTCTATATCTACCCAGTTTGCTTTGGGCCAGGCCCATATTATACCAGGCCTCGTAGAGTGTCGGATATATCCGTATGGCCCTTGAGAAGAAGTCTATTGATTCCTGGTACTCGCCGCCCTCGCTGAACGTTAAACCTTCTCTAAGCCACTCTTCCGCATATTGTTTTACAACATCTTTACTCCCTTCGTAAGACTCGTAAATCTCTACCATCGTGCCAAAGGCCTCCACGGCCTCGGCGTCCTTATTCATCTTCATCAAGACCGTTCCCTTCTCGTACCACGCATTAGTGTAATAGGGGTCCAGCTCCAATACCCTGTCAAACAGCACGACGGCCTCTTTATACATCTCTTCCACAGACTTGAAATCCTCTTTGCCATTGTCTTTCATACTTCCGCCAGCCTCCCGGCGCGTGGCCTGCGCGGAGACGGCAATGCCTTTATTGTACAACGCCAGTACATTGTTCCCGTCGGATGCCAGCACCTCACCAAAACACTCAATGGCCTCTTCCCACTTTCCCACCTTGACCAGGGAGACTCCTTTGTTAACCAGCGCGTCAGGGTCCTCCGGGTCAAATTCCAGCACGTGGTCAAAAGACGTTATGGCCTGTCCGTATCTGCGCAGTCTATTTTGAACAAGCCCCAGATTGTACCAGGCCTCATAGAGTTCCGGGTCCGCGCGTAACGCCCTTGTTAAGAAGACTAATGACTTATCGAGCTCGCCCTTTTCCCGCAGCGTTAATCCTTCACTGAGCATCCCGCTTGCATATTCCTTGAAAATATCATTACCGCCTTTATAGACCTTATATTCAATTGGAGGCAATTCCATTACCTGCGAAACATCGAGCTCATCTGCGTCCCCTGTTGACAGCTCCTCTTCCCATACGACTTCCACGTCCTCCGGTTGAGCCACGGCAGGGACTGAGCACCAACCTGAAACGAGAGCCGCGAGCATTAGCAGGAGGTAAATCATACCCTGGCCCCCCCTGTTAATTCTCTAGCCCTCTCAACGGCCTCTTCCCGTGTGTGGACCTTTCCCTCCAGTTGTTCATCATAGACCTGCGTAAGGATTTTGGAAAAAATAGGGCCCGGCTTCAAATCCATCGCTATGAGGTCGTGGCCGGTAAGGAAGTGCCGGGGCTTTAGTTCTTCTTCCCTGAATTCTTCGCGCATACGCTGGCAGTAATTGTAGTCGGTGAGGTCGCCACTGCTGGCAAGCGCGTCTGCCCTGCTGACCTCGGCCAGGAGGGGATAATCCTGGTGGGACAGCAGCCTCTTCAGCTTGCTCAGCCTCATCTTCCGGGCGTCTTTAAAGACCAGATGCTTCTTGACCAGCCATTTTATCTTATCCTTTTCCTCCCCGGACGTTCTCAGGCGGTCACAGATATCTCCCGCCATATCGGCCCCCACTGATTCATGGAGGGGATAACGTATCCTGCCGCCTTTTTCTTCCATGGTTGCGGGCTTTGCCACATCATGAAGGAGCGCGCCCATCGCAAGCACCCATGACGGTGACCTCAGATGTGACACGGTGAGCAGCGTGTGTACAAACACGTCGCCTTCGGGATGGAGATTTTCCGGTTGTTCAACGCCTTTCATGACACTTACTTCCGGAAGTATATGCTCCATAAGCCCTAGATCGTCAAGCAGTTGTAAACCTCTTTTCCTGTTCTCGTCCAGGAGTATCTTTTGCAACTCCTCCCGTATCCTCTCCCAACTAACGCCCAGGATTTTCCCGGCGTTTTCCTTGATGACATCTCTGGCCGACTCCTCTATCTCGTAGCCAAAACGGCTGGCGAAACGCGCGGCGCGTATCATGCGGAGATGGTCCTCGGAGAACCTGTCCGAGGGGTTTCCTATAGCACGCACAATCCTTAGCTTTATATCCTTCCCGCCATCAACAAAATCCAGTATTTCGTCCCTGACGGGGTCGTAAAACATACCGTTAACGGTAAAATCGCGCCTGCGGGCATCGGCTTCCGGTTCAACGAACTTGACACAGTCCGGGTGGCGGCCGTCGGAGTAAGGACCTTCGGTGCGAAACGTGGCCACCTCATAGTTAAAACCCCCGGCAACCACTACGACCACACCGAACTGCACCCCCACGGGGACGGTCTTCTCGAAAAGGGCCACCACCTCTTCAGGATGCGCGCTGGTGGCTATATCGTAGTCGGCCGGTTTTATACCCATAAGCATGTCACGGACGCAGCCGCCGGCAAAGAGGGCCTTGTAACCCCTTTCCTGCAGGCGCCTGACAAGCCCGACCGCTACCTCTTTCTTTTTGTCCTGATAGCTCATACCCAAACAAGCCCGTTCTCATTTAGCCTCAATCGCTTGAACCAGGGACTTGAACTGCCTGCCCCTCTCCACAAAATTGACAAACATATCATAACTCGCACATGCGGGTGACAGTAATACAGTGTCCCCGCTTTGAGACGCAACCCCGGCAGACCTTACCGCTTCTTCCAGGGACGGTGCAAAGAGGACTTCAGGGGTATCCCTGCCGTCTTTCGCCCGGTTAATCAATTCCCCGATAGTTTGTGCGGTTTTACCTACAAGTATAACACATTTGGTGTGCTTCGCGCATTCTTCGGCAAAGTTGTCAAACGGCACCCCTTTGTCATAGCCACCCGCAATTACCACTACCGGGGTTTCAAAGGCCCTGATGCCGGCGATAGCCGATTCGCATGTGGTAGCGATTGAATCATTGTAGTAGCGCACCCCGTCTATCTCACGAACAAACTCCAGCCTGTGCTCAAGGCCGGAGAATTCTTTCAACGCGGCGTCTATATGTTTACCGTCCGCGTCCATCAGGAATGCCACGCAGGAGGCGGTGAGGATGTTTGCCACGTTATGTGCGCCGGGAATTTTTACCTCGGAAAGGGCGGAAACCTCTGCCTCTCTTCGTCCTCCCCCGCCCAGACGCAGACGAATCTTCCCGTCCTTAAGGGAGGCCCCGTCTTCGACGGCCTCTTTGGTGCTAAACCAGCAGACCTTTGCCCCGGTCTCGGCGGGCCATTTCCTGAGTTCCTCGTCATCAAGATTGAGGACACAGTAGTCGTCGGGGCCCTGAAAGTGGATTATACTCTTCTTTGCCTCTATGTATTCCCTGTAGCTTTTATGCCGGTCCAGATGGTTTGGCGCTATGTTCGTAACGACACTCACGTGAGGAGACATCTCCAGCTCCCCCAAGTCCTCCAGTTGGAAGCTGGAAAGCTCCAGCACGACCACGTCGCCTGCGTCTATTTCGTCCACGTGCTCAAGGAGCGAATACCCGAGGCCGATATTGCCTCCGACCCATACCTTGCGCCCCTGATGACGAAGCATCTCGCCTGTCAGCGCGGTCGTGGTCGACTTGCCCTTCGTCCCCGTCACACCGATTATAGGGGCACGGCAGAGTTTGAAGAACAGGTTCATCTCAGTCTCAAGGGGAACGTTACTGTCCCTGGCAATCTGTAAGAATCTGGAATCCTTCGGCACGGCTGGGTTTACCATCACCATATCCACGTCTCTAAAGTCGTCTTCCCTGTGCCCCCCAAGGTGGAGTTCCATGGGCGGTGCGTCTGGCGTATCCAGTGAGGTTAATGAGCGGGCCAACTGTTCCTCCGTCTTCAGGTCTGTGACGACGAGTCTGGCCCCCCGGCGTCTCAGGTAGCGGGCAAGGCCGGCACCCCCGCCAAAGAGCCCCAGGCCAAAAACAGTTATCTTTTTGTCTCTGAACATCTTATCGTCCATCATCCATCCTCACCACACCGCGCCAGTCGCGCGGGATATGTCCCGCCGCATCCTAATGACCGCGTCCTCAACCGCCCTCTCCCAGTCCTTCGCCCCATATCTTTTTTTCCATGACGGGTTCTCATACGCAAAGATTATTGACCGGGAGGAACTGATAATGACCCCGTAGCCGTTAGCGTCAAAGTAATGCCGCATGTCTTCGGCCTTCGCGCCCTGAGCGCCGTAACCCGGCACAAGAAAGAAGGCCCGCGGCATAAGACGCCTCAGGCGCTTCCCCACGCCCGGTGAAGTCACGGCCACTACCGCACCCACCGCGCTGTAACCCGACTTACCCACCAGACCACTACCCCAGTCATTCACCTTCCTGGCCACAAGCTCGCAAAGCCTCTCCGCACCACAGCGTCTGTCCTGAAAGTCCTTCGAAGAAGGGTTGGTACTCTTGACAACGATGAATACACCCTTACCATTGGCCTTTGCCATTTTGAGGAAAGGCATGATACTGTCCGACCCGAGATAAGGGTTGAGCGTAACGGCATCCACGCCGTATCCCTGAACCGTGGAGCCGTCTATGTCCATCTCACCCAGGTGCGCGCGCGCGTAGGCCTCCGCAGTGTGTCCAACGTCGCCACGCTTTATGTCCCCAATGACAAGAAGCCCTTTCTTCAGTGCAAGGCGGACGGTCTTCCGGTAGGACTCAATTCCATGCGGGCCAAGGGCCTCGTAAAATGCGATTTGAAGTTTTACCACACCCACATGCGGGGATATGACGTCCAGGACGCGGCGGTTGAATTCGAGGATGGCCCTGCCGGCCCCCTTGAGATTTTTTCCGAAACGCTTGAAGTTTTTGGTCTTTATCTCAGGCGGCAACGATTGAAGCTGAGGGTCCAGACCCACTACTGCCGGGGTACCCTTCTCTTCAAGTGCTTCTATAAGCCGGTCGCTAAAACTCTTCAAAGTCCCTTCAAAGCTCAAAGAAATTACGTATTATCTTCGGCCCCACTTCAGTTAGGAAAGATTCCGGGTGAAACTGTACCCCCTCCAGTACATATTCTTTGTGTCTCAGCCCCATTATCTCGTCCTCGTCAGCCCTGGCCGTCACCTCCAGGCAATCGGGCAAGCCATTCTCCCCCACTATGAGGGAGTGATACCGTGTAGCCTCAAAGGGATTGGGCAGTCCCTTGTAAACACGCTTTCCGTCATGATGTACCATGGAGGTCTTTCCATGCATTAACCTGCGGGACCTCACCACCTCGCCACCAAACGTGTGGGCGATACACTGGTGCCCCAGGCACACCCCCAGTATCGGCACCTTCCCGGAAAAGTGCCTTATTACATCATTAGATATACCGCTTTCCTTTGGCGTGCACGGGCCGGGGGAGATAATTATGTGGTCCGGCGACTTACCCTCAATCTCTTTGACAGTAATCTTGTCGTTCCTGAACACCTCTACCTCCCTGCCCAGCTCTCCCACACACTGGACCAGATTATAGGTAAAGGAATCGTAGTTGTCGATTACGAGAACCAACTTAAGCCCTTAGTTTAAAAGACTGTAACCATCATCAGATTACTAAGATACTAACAAAAACACGGTTGGATTTAAAGATAAATAGGTTATGTGTTGTCAGCATCGTTATCCTCATTATTTATAATATAAACGGCTAGGATTGGCCTCTTTGAAACAGCCTTATTTATTGTCAAGAAATCATCAAATAAACACTCCAAACTGCCCTCAAGAGGTACACCTCCACCGGAGCTCTGGGACAGCTTACACGATAGCAGATTGTATAGAAAGTCTTTTAGGACGTGTAAGGGGAAATCTGGTCATGCACGGATTTGCCGGTCAACAAAAGGTTTTCCTCTGAGCTCATAAGGGGTTTGCCGCAGGTATGTTATGATGTTTGGAATGGTGAATACTACTGGGCAGCACCAAGATATGTGGTAAACTTATAGATTAAGGCTACTTTTATAGCATTCTTGTTCTGTCAATGTCCGGGGGGTTTTGTTAATTTAAAGGTACGGGCATGAAAGTTTATTACACACCTATTTTATTGTATCTAAAATAGGGGAGGGCTGTTGCATGGGTAAGATTGCACAGCGCAAGCAGGCGCAATTTTGCTTACTGGCCCCAAAGAAGCGGGACGTACGCAAGGGGTTGCTTGAAGACTTAAGTGGCCTGAGCGTGGAAGTTGTCGACTCGGTAACCGACTCGGGCTTGCGTTCGGCAGACGTTATTATGCCGTACGTAAAGGACGAGCAATGGGGCAAAGAAGCTGTAAAGGAGCTAAGGTCCCGGCCGGAGTTTTTTCTCAAGCCTCTGTTAATCCTTTCGGAACGCCCTCTTGAGCAGGTCACGGACGTTGTGGACGATGTGTTAGTCCTGCCTGTCCAACAAGACGTCCTGCGTCCCAAGATAGAAAGGCTCCTCGCTATATCCCAAAGGGTAAAAGGGCTTGCCGCCGTGCCTGATACATTAAGCGGAGAAATGCAGTTAGAGATATTGCTCCTGCGGTTCCTTTACACCAGAGAAAATTATCTCTTGAGACCCAGAAGAGACACCGCCGCCAGCATAGGGTATTCTTATGCCCTGGTCCGGTCATTGTTTGACATGTCTCCCGGTGCTGAAGCCGGCCTTCTGGAAGGGCAGGAAAGGGCGCGCCTGCTTAAATGGGAGATGGAAGACAAGGTCAATCTGTGTCCTTTCTGCCAGCATTTCCAGATAAACTTCCGGGAGATATGCCCCGAGTGCCGTTCCCTGATGATTAAGGAGGAGCCGACTATCCATCACTTCAGATGTGCCTACGTCGGGAAAGAAATAGACTTCAGGGAGGGTCCCGTCCTGAGATGCCCTAAATGCGGGAGGGAGCTCCGTCACATTGGCGTCGATTATGACAGGCCCACCGAGGACCTGTGGTGTACCTCATGCAGCAGCAATTTTTACGAGAGTACGGTGCAGTGTCACTGCCTTAACTGTGACAAGATATTTCCCCCTGAAGAAACCCTCCTCAAGTATATAAAGGTATACTCCCTTACCCCCGAGGGCCGGACGGTTGCCGAGAACGGGGTACTCCCCAGGATGGGCCTTATGAACATCTTAAAAGGCGAGGTCGACCTGTACAAATACGAGGCATTTAAGGAACTCTTCAGGCTGGAGGTGTTAAGGTGTAGACGCTATGACTACGACTCGGCTCTGGCCAGGGTGACTATGAAGAATTTTGATGAGATACTTGACACAAAAGGTATTACCTATGCGCACATGTTCACCAGGGAGTTTGCGACCATCTTCAAGGAAACGTTTAGAGAAACCGACATCCTGACCGAGCTCGACGGCAACGAATTCCTAGCCCTCTGCACGAACTGTGGCAACATAAACGTTAAAAAGGCCCTCGAGAGGCTGAGAGAAAAAAGCAACACCGTCTTTAAGACAGGATTAGACCTGAACTACAACATCATAGACCTCCGCACGGAGGTGGAAGACCTGGACATCGTCCTGGATAAGATGAAATGACAGACTACTCCGTCACAGACGTCATCAGCTACTTACAGTCCTTCAGCTGGGAAAAGACCGTCCGCGTGTACTGGTTCTTTCTTCTTTTTGACTTTCCCAGGTACGTCTTGACCGATGTCTACATTTTTATATACGAGATGATCAGGCTTGGCACGCCCAGGAAAAAAAGGAGCGCGTTTGCCGAAAGTCTGATGGAGAACCCGCCGCTTGTTTCCGTCCTTATCCCGGTCCTGAACGCGGGCGACACGATACAATGGACCATCCGCTCTCTAACCGAGCAGACGTACAAAAACATTGAAATCATAATCGTAGACGACGGCTCAACGGACAGTACCCCGAGAATATGCCGCAGGCTGGAGAAGCAGGAAAGAGTCACGTATTTCCGTTTTGAAGAAAGGGCCGGGAAGTCCGCCGCCCTGAATCACGCCCTAAGATATGCCAGAGGCGAATACATTGTTTTCATAGACGCAGACACCACCTTTGACAGAGACGCCATCTTTAACGTTATAAAGAACTTTGCCGACCCGAAGGTGGGCGCCGTAGCAGGAAACCTGAGGCCACGGAATGCGAAAAGGACCCTGCTGACCCGTCTCCAGCAGATAGAGTATCTCTTTACCATCGACGTCGGACGCAGGATCCGGGCGAACTTCGGTATACTGCCCATCGTATCGGGCGCGTTCGGGGGGTTCAGACGTGAACTCGTGGAACAGGTAGGCGGCCACGAACCCGGCCCGGGAAACGACTCGGACCTCACAATCAGGATCAGGAAGCTGGGTTATAAAATAGTGTTCGCCCCGGACGCCGTCTGCCTTACCAACGTGCCGGACAAACTGTACAACCTGTTAAGACAGAGAATGAGATGGAACAGGAACCTCGTCAAAACCAGAATCATGAAGCACAAAAACGTCTTTAACCCCTTCTCCAAGAACTTTATGATCCGGACCACCCTTTCGTTTATGGATACGATATTCTTCCACGTGGTGCTCGCAGTACTGAGTCTCGTTTATTTGATAGACCTTTCTGTCAACTATCGCCAGATAATGATATTTATACTGGTAGTAAACTACCTGGCCTATTTCCTGGCCGAGTGTTTAGAATTGATAATCGCCGCAATTCTGACAAGAAGCTGGTCAAACCTGGGGCTGTTCCTTTACCTGCCGGTATACAACCCCTACAAAATTATGTTGAAGATTTTCAGAGTGGTGGCATACTTCCAGGAGTTGGTATTCCGTTACTCGTACCATGATCCTTTTGCCCCGTACAAGGTAAGGGAGAGGATGATAAGATGGTAAGCCACAAGACTTTAAGTCTTCTGGCCGTGTCCATACTGGTCTTCTTATTCCAGACGGTTTATGCCTCCGATATGACTAAGCCCCCACGAAAGACCTACGGTCTAAAAGAACTCGAGCAACTGGCCGTAGAGAGAGACGCCAATGTAGAATCGGCCCGCCACCTGGTAAATTCGGCAAAGGGCGAACTGGGCGAGACCGGGCTAAGCTACGGTCCCGACGCCGACATCCTTTTTATATACGGCCCCCGTGGCGGAAAAGTAACGAAAGAAGAAATTCACAAGGAATACCAGGTGTGGATGCTCGTTGAACAGGACCTGGTAGACCTGTTGAAGATCAGGCCCGGACGGATAAAGGAAATGATGGCCGGGGTAGAAGGCGCGGAGGCGGAATTTGAAGAGGCACAGAGATTGGCAATCTATGAATTAAGGGAGCAATATGTTGACATATTGGAGGAGAAGACCCAGGCAGACTTCTACCTCCAGCTTAAAGACATCTACCAGAATTTGCTGGCAATCATGAAGATAAGGCAACTGGAGAAAGAGGCCTTGCTCTCTGACGTACTGGAAATAGAGGGGGCCCTGATTGAGGCAAAGGAGTCATTTCTCACCTTCTGGAACAACTACGAAAGCAGCAGAAACCTCCTGGCACTGTCGCTGGGACTGATGGCGGAAGAGATAGAGATAAGAGACATTAGGCCCCTGCCTCCCCTTCCTTCGGAAGAAAAATTGACACATGCCTCTCTCAAGAACAGAGGAGAGATAAAACTCTTTGAAGCCAACGCGAAACAGGAAGAAGCGAGGGCGTCTACCTCCGCCTATGAGGACATAGACGCGGAGATATTCGGCGGTTACCGTTTCAGGAAAAACAAGGAAGGGGAGTGGAGGTCCGGCCCGGAAGTGGGAGTCGGGTTTTCAATCCCCTTGAGTTACCTGGGCCTTAAGAAAAGCAGGCGGAAACGGTTTACTGAGGCGAAAAGATTCTGGGAGTCGGAGGCGAAGGCCGTTGCCGAAGAGACCAGGAGGGAAATAAGACGGGCCTATGAGAGATATGCACTCGAAAACATCCGAAGCCTGAACGCCGAGAAGGGGATGGAGCTGAAAAGAGAAGAGATGAGAATAGAGCGGGCGAGAATTGAGAACGCCGTAAGCACCGTACCGGCCGACCGTGTCAATCTTCTGATATTGGAGGCGGAAGCCGTAGAGATGGACATGGAGAAAAGGCTTGCGGAATACGAAAAGATGAAGAGCTACTATGAATTGCTTTTCTTGGCCGGCGTATCGCAGCCGGAGGAGTTGAGCGTATACAATCTTGCGGGTGGAGGCGGCAGAAAACTCTACCCCAGGGCCCTCTGGGTATGGGATGTGAAGAACGTCCTGGGCAATGACCCGCAGGAGGCGTTCTTTGTGTCCTTTTGCAAGACAAAGGGTATCGACAGGGTGTTCTTCTCTGTTAACAGGCAGATGGAGGGTTCCCTGCCCCGGAACACAGACATGCCCGATTTCATTACAAGGCTTCACCAGAACAACATAAAGATATCCGCACTCTTTGGCGACAGCCTCTGGGTCTATCCGAGGAAAAGGGCGAGGCTGATAAAACGCATACAGTCGATTGTGGCCTATAACGCCGTCCACGGCAAGCGAGCAAGATTTGACGGCATTCACCTGGACATCGAACCCCACACCTTAAAGGAATGGGGCTCAGAAAAGAAAGAACTTTTGAAGATGCTGGCGGACACCTATGGCCTGGCGAAGGCCGAAATAGCAACCGAGACCGGGTTGCTGCTGGAGGTAGACATACCCACCTTTTATGAGAAGGTAGACCCTTCAGTGTTCAAAAAGATTGTAGAGACGGTCGATGTCATAACCGTTATGGACTATGAGAGAAAGACTCCTGAGAAGGTAATCGGCGCGGCCCGGGCGGAGATAGACGCAGTCGTTAAGGCTGACAAGGGCGTTATAGTGGGTCTCAACGCCGGGGATTTTCCGGACGAGACCGACCTGGAGAAACTCATGATTGAGGTGGGTAACAGACTGTCCGCAACCCACTCCTTTATGGGGTTCGCCATCCATGACTTTGATTCTTATCGGGCACTGGCGGTAAAGTAACGATGCGCTTTAGAAAACGAACAGCATCCATGATCACACCTGAAGAGAGGGAAAGAAGGGGCTTCCCCTGGGGGAAGGTCGTCTATTTCGGCATCCTTGGCGCGATTGTCATCGGTTTCGGGGCCTGGGGGTTCAGCAAGGTATTTTACATCAAAGGCAGGGGAGTCCTCGAGGCCGATTCCATCAAGGTGGAGTCCAAGCTTAATGCCAGGATTATAGAGATAAAGCCGGGCGTAAACGACCGGGTGACAGAGGGAGAGCCCGTCGTCTTTCTGGACAAATCCAGCCTGAAAGCACAAATAACCAGCAAAGAGACAGAAGTCGGCCGGAAGAACATCCTCTCCAGAAACGAGCTTGTGAAGGCGGAGAGTGAGCTCAAACTTGCGGAACAAGAGAAAAGGAACCAGGAGGAGTTGGTAAACGGCCTGCGCGGGGAATATGACAGGGCAAAGAGACTGCTGGCACTGGAAGCCATTACACGCCCCCAGTTCCTGGAGATACAGGGTGCCTTCGGGCAGGCGGAAGCCAATCTCTCCGTCCTATCGACAGCGGCAGCCGTGGCGACGACGACGTATGAGACCCATAAGAAAGAATACGACTACTATCACGAGCTTGTACAGGCAGACAGAAAAGAACACCAGGGACTCCTCCTGGAGACCGAACTTCTGGCGCCGATTAGCGGCGTGGTGACAAAGATATACAAGCAGGTGGGAGAGATGGCGTTGAGGGGGCAGCCGGTTATCGGGATTGCCGACCCGTCAAAGATATTTGTTAAGACCTATTTTGACCCGGCAGACGAGGGGAAGATATACGTAGGGAAAAGAGTCACCGTTATTTTCGCGAACGGAGACAAATACCTGGGAGAAATCAGGGCGGTTTATCCGGCCAGCCATAAATTGCCCCTGGTGTACAGGAAGTATTATGGCCCTGCAGAGACCCCCATAGTATCTGAGGTGGACCTGCTGGCAGAAGAGCCTCCGTCTCAAACCCTGGGGACGACGGCCATGGTGCGATTCAGAAGGCCCTGGTTTTAGAGAAGAAGGGAATGCCTTTAATTCCCCACCCCATGTTCCAGGACTGACGACAAGCGCTTACCCTCTCTCAGTAGTTTTTCAAACTCCTCCGGCGGGACCGGTTTGTTGAACAGCGTCCCCTGTATCTCGTCACACTTTGCCGAGCGCAGAAACTCCAGTTGTGCCGGGGTCTCCACACCTTCGGCAACGGCCTTCAGCTTCAGGCTGTGCGCCATGGCAACCGTCGCCTTCACGACTGCGTCGTTGTCAGGATGTATCGTAAGGTCACGCACAAAAGACTGGTCGATCTTCAACTTGTCTACCGGCAGGCGTGTCAGATAGCTCAGCGAAGAATACCCGGTACCAAAATCGTCTATAGCCACGTGTACCCCCATGTCTTTTAATTCGGCCAGGGTCCTGGCACCGGCTTCCAGGTCTTTCATCAAGACGGTCTCCGTTATCTCAAGTTCAAGAAGACTGGGGGGCAGACCGGTATCTTTCAATACGCGGCCGACTACTTCTGGAAGACCCTGTTTCTGGAACATATGGGCCGAAAGGTTCACCGCCACGCATACGGGCGGAAGCCCGGCCTCCTGCCAGGCCTTATTTTGCTTACACGCAGTCCGCAGCACCCACTCCCCGATGGGTATAATAAGCCCGATATCCTCCGCCAGCGGGATAAATTCCGTCGCCGCTACAATACCCCTCTGGTTGTGCCGCCAGCGTGCCAGGGCCTCCATGCCGACAATCTCCCCGGTGTTGAGATTCACCAGAGGCTGGTAGTATACCATAAGTTCCTGATTTTTCAGAGCGCGTCGCAGGCTGTTTTCCAGTTCCAGTTTCTCAAGCACATTGGTATGCATACTCGGTGAATACAGCTGGTACTTATCCCTCCCCTCCTCTTTCGCCCGGTACATGGCGGTATCAGCATTCTTTAACAGTGTCTCAGCGTCTTCGCCGTCATTCGGGAAGAAGGCAACCCCCATGCTGGTGGTAATAAAGAGTTCATGGCCTTCGAGCATATACGGCTGCTTGATGGATTCTATAATTTTACCGGCAATACCGACCACGTCCTCCACATGGGGGACCTCAACTATTAACAGAGTAAATTCATCACCTCCCTGACGGGCGACAGTATCCTCCTTACGCACACAGCTTTTGAGCCTGCCCGCGGCGCTCTGCAGCAGCAGGTCCCCTATGTCGTGCCCCAGCGTGTCATTAATGACCTTGAAGCGGTCCAGGTCGAGGAATATAACGGCCAACATCCGTCCGGTACGCCTTGCGTGCTCCAGTGCCTGGTCAAGACTCTCCCTGAAGTGTTTCCGGTTTGACAGCCCGGTCAGGGCGTCGTGATAGGCCATGTATTTAATCTTTTCCTCGGCCTTCTTGCGCTCGACAGCATAGCGCATGGAGCGGACCAGCAGACTGGTGTCCACATTCCCCTTGACCAGATAGTCCTGTGCCCCCTGTTTCACCGCCTCAATCGCCATCGTCTCATCGTTCGAACCGCTGAACACTACTATCGGCAGTTCCGGCGCCTTTTCGTGGACACCGCGGAAGGTGTCCAGCCCGACGCTGTCCGGCAGTCCGAGGTCTAAGAGGACAAGGTTTATCTCGCCCTTCTCAAGACGTTCCAGCCCCCCGGAGAGACGGCCTACCCACTCCAGTTTAAACGGCTCGTCACGCGCCTCTGCCAGCATCTCCTTTACAAGACGGGCGTCGCCCGGATTGTCTTCTATCAGTAGCACGTTAATCTTTTCGCTCTCCATTTCCCCTTCTCTCATCTCGGTGGCAGTTTCACTATAGTGAGCCAAAAATCCTCGACAGTCTTTACTATCCCCATGAACTGGTCCAGGTCAACGGGCTTTGTTATGTAGCAGTTGGCGCCCAGGTTATAGGTCTTCAGGACGTCCTCTTCGGCCTTTGAGGTGGTCAGTATCACTACGGGGATGCGCTTCAGGTCTTTGTCGGCCTTGACCTCTGCCAGCACCTCGCGTCCGTCCTTCTTCGGCAGGTTCAAGTCCAGTAAGATAATGTCCGGACGGATCGCCCCGGCATATTTGCCCTCCCTGCGCAGGTAGGCCATGGCCTCTACACCGTCCATGACCACGCTAAGGTTGTTGCGGACCCTGCCCTCCTTGAAGGCCTCCTGCGTCAGGCGCACGTCACCGGGATTGTCCTCCACCAGTAGTATCTCGATAGGTCTGTCGTGAAGTTCCATTTTTGTATTTTATCCCTTAACTGTTGGAAGTGTAAAATAGAAAATTGAGCCCTTTCCCGGCTTCGACTCCACCCATATCCGCCCGCCGTACCGCTCGACTATCTTCTTGCACACGGACAGGCCGATACCGGTGCCGGAATACTCCTCCCTGCTGTGAAGTTGCTGGAAGATGACGAAGATGCGCTCGGCGTACTGCGGCTCTATGCCGATGCCGTTATCCTGTACCGAAAATTGGCACATTCCACCCTTAACCTCTGCGGATACGTGGACTTTCGGCGGCTTGTCGCCGCGGAATTTCAGGGCGTTGCCTATAAGGTTCTGGAACAGCTGGCCGAGTTGTATGGGGTCGGCCATCACGGTCGGCAGCTCGCCGTGGGTCACCTCCGCGCCGCTCTCCTCAATGGCGGCCTTCAGATTGGTGACTGTAAGGTCGAATGTTTCTGAGCTGTCTGTTGGCTCTGGCGCCTTGCCCCGTGTGCCCACGCGCGAGTACTCCAGCAGCGCCAGAATAAGCCTCTCCATCCGGACCGCGCCGTCTACTGCATAGTTGATGAACTCTCCGGCGTCCTTGTCCAGCTTGTCTTTATAACGCCGTTCAAGCAGCTGCATGTAGCTCGACACCATGCGCAGCGGCTCCTGCAGGTCGTGCGAGGCGACGTAGGCGAATTGCTGCAGCTCGGCGTTCGAGCGTGCCAGTTCTTCCATAGTCCGCTTCAGGTTTTCCTCCGCCTCCTTGCGCATTGTGATGTCGCGTATGATGCCGGTGAAGAGCCGCTCCCCGCCCAGACGCACCTCGCTTACCGCCAGGTCCAGAGGAAAGGTAGAGCCGTCCTTACGGCGCCCGACCACCTCACGGCCGATGCCGATTATCTTGGCCTTCCCCGTGCGCAGGTAGTTGCCTATGTACTGGTCGTGTTGGCTGTGGTATGGCTCAGGCATCAGCATGTTGACGTTCCTGCCGATGACCTCGCCGGGTGAGTAGCCGAATATCTTTTCCGCCGCTGAATTAAACGACTGGACGATGCGCTTTTCGTTGATGGTGATAATGCCGTCTACTACGTTATCTACTATTGCGCGTATGCGCTCTCTGCTCTCTATCAGTTCGTTTTCTGCCCGCCTGCGCTGGGTGATGTCGCGTATGATGCCGGTGAAGAGCCGCTCCCCGCCCAGACGCACCTCGCTTACCGCCAGGTCCAGAGGAAAGGTAGAGCCGTCCTTACGGCGCCCGACCACCTCACGGCCGATGCCGATTATCTTGGCCTTCCCCGTGCGCAGGTAGTTGCCTATGTACTGGTCGTGTTGGCTGTGGTATGGCTCAGGCATCAGCATGTTGACGTTCCTGCCGATGACCTCGCCGGGTGAGTAGCCGAATATCTTTTCCGCCGCTGAATTAAACGACTGGACGATGCGCTTTTCATTGATGGTGATAATGCCGTCTACTACGTTATCGAGGACCGCATGCAGGCGCCCTTCGCTTTCCTGCAGCGCCACCTCCGCCCGCTTGAGTCTGGAGATTCCGCTCTCACGCTCTTTGGCCATATAGTTAAAACCTCTGCTCGGGCTACCCTTCTCGTCGTTGATATTTACATCAACCCAACCCGCAAAATCCAGTCATAAATACCCTGGACGTGCTTTTGGCGAGTAACCAGTTGTGTATAAATTAACGCCCCATTAAGTAATCTGTCTGTTACTTAAATCCCCTAAAGCGTATATCATTCCGCGGCCTGAGACAAGGGTTTTCAACGGGCCTGAAGACCGCTGTTGCGATGTCATGGTGTGACCATGACATACCCGACTCATACGGCCAAAAAAGTTCTTGTCTAAGGGCCTATCCGGCGTGTATCCTTTTCTTTACTCAGGAGACGCGAGAATGGACCTTGTAGAAAGAATCAAATCAAAAGACGCGAAGGTCGGCGTTATCGGTCTCGGTTATGTCGGGCTGCCGCTTGCCTTTGAGTTCTGCAAGGCAGGCTTTAACGTAACGGGCCTTGATACAGATAAAGAAAAGGTAGAGTCGCTCGCGCAGGGCAAGAGCTATATTACATATATAGGCGCGTCACAAATCAAACGGGCCTCGTCGCTGTTTTCGGCGACGTCCGATTTCTCAAGACTTTCGGACATGGACTGTATTATTGTCTGTGTGCCAACGCCTCTCGACGAGCATCTCAGACCCAACCTCTCATACGTCCTCAGCGCAACAAAGGCCATCGCCAGGTGCCTTCGTAAGGAACAACTGATAGTCCTGGAATCCACCACGTATCCGGGCACCACCGACGAGCAGATGAGACCAATACTTGAGAAGACGGGGTTAAAGGCCGGTGAGGATTTCTACCTGGCATTTTCGCCTGAAAGGATAGACCCCGACAACAAGGACTTCTCTTTGGCGGACATCCCGAAGGTGGTAGGAGGGTATACAGGTAAATGCCTTGCCGCCGCGCAGACCCTGTATGATTCGATTGTCGTCAGGACGGTGCCGGTGTCATCGACGAGGGTCGCTGAGGCGACGAAACTCCTGGAGAACATCTACAGGGCGGTGAACATCGCCCATATAAACGAGATGAAGGTAATATTGGACAAGATGGGGATAGACGTCTGGGAGGTCATTGAGGCTGCAAAAACCAAGCCGTTCGGCTTTCAGCCGTTCTATCCGGGGCCGGGCCTTGGCGGACACTGCATCCCCATAGACCCGTTCTACCTGACGTGGAAGGCTAAGGAGTATGACTGCACCACTCACTTCATAGAGCTTGCGGCCGAGGTAATCGCTAACATGTCAAACCACGTTGTGGAAAAAGTGGCATGGGTATTGAACAGGGCCGGAAAGCCGGTTAACGGTTCCAGGATTCTCGTGCTGGGAGTCGCGTATAAAAAAGACGTTGACGACCAGAGCAGGTCGCCCGCACTCAAGATTATACAACTCTTAAAGGAACACGGCGCGGAGGTCAGCTACAACGACCCGTACGTCCCCGTATGCAGAGGGCACCACCATTATCCCGATATCGACATGAAATCCGCAGAACTCACGGAGGAAACGCTGAGAAAAGCGGACCTTGTACTCTTGATAACGGACCATACGCCCTATGACTACGGCTTCATAGAAAGACATGCACAACGGATTGTGGATACAAGGAACGTTTTCGCGAGGAACGGAATCAAGAGCGACAAGGTGCACAAGGCCTGACGTTTTTATAACCTCCCTTGAGTAAGACCGTGTATCTGACCAGCCCCTCTTAAACATACATAAAGTGTAAAGAGGGTCACTCTCATAACCCCTAATAGAATTAAATAGATAGCAATAGACAGGAAAACAGCCCACCCTAAACAATTTAATTTAAAGAAAAATAGAGGAAGGAGGCACTCCCGCGAAAGCACTTACATGCCGGGTTCATTCTCAGGGAGTGGAGTAACCGAATAATTTTTGTGAAGTGACGAGATACTTCGCCAGTTCCTTCGCTAATAAGGCTCGGAGACACAGGCGTATTGGAGTGATTCTCTCAGACTCTCAGAACTCTCAGATTAGGGGGGACTGTCTACCGGAAAACAGTTTATGAGGCGCTGTTGGGGGGAATGGGGTCATTCTTACTGCTGTAGATAAAATCGGATAAACTCTTTTCTATTACTTCATCTTCCAGCATTTCCTTCATCTCAAAGAGACCGTCATCACCTAGACTGTCGGCCTCGTCCACCGGGCTATCGGCCACTACACCCGTGTTGCTGTAGACGATGTCGGACGCGTCAATCTCTAGCGTATCGCCTTCTACGGTATTATAAACGACGTCGACGCGTGCAATCTCCATCACCTCCTCCAGGCCGTCATCCGCGGTCAGTCCGGGAGTGGAAGCTAAATAGGTAAAATTATCGCCGCCCGTTGTGTCGCCAACCGCAGTCGTCCCGGTATCTCCCGATTCCAGGGCCTTGTCCAGCACGCTGTCCCTCAGCAGAGTGTCCAGTTCCCGAGGCGACTCGGTGGCCCGCCCTGCACCATTGGCATGGGCAAGCTGCACCCCCTCTATTACTTCTTCAGGGGTATCTTCACCCGGCTTGATGGCAGTGATGGCGCCGCTATCCTCATCTGCCACGCTGGGTTCCTCGTTAGCGCCCTCGGCCACAAGGACTGCCCCGCCGCTGTTGGCAATCGCTATTTTCTCCTTGATGGCCTGTATGTCAGTGTTAGAGGCGACGTAGTTCTTCCAATACGATTCTTTCTCCTTCACCAGCTTCTCGACAATGGGAATATTCGCGACCAGCTCCCGGCAGGCCTCGTCTGCGGCCCTGGCCAAATGAAGTTTCCGGACGTTAAAAGTGTTTTGCAGAGAGGTGGCAATCATGTCTATCGGGCTGAACGCCATGCGGAACTTGTTGTCGCGTCTTACCTCGCTCGCGATAAAAAGATCCTGGCCGTCCTTACCTGATACGCACTTCACCGAGAGCCCTACGGCCACCTGAGTGTAAAGGAATAAATACTTGGCGCTGTACTTAGTCATTTTTCCATATATCACGGCATCCACTCCGAGCACCTTGGCAAGGTCGCGCGCGTCCGTGTTATAAAGTTGTTCGGAGTTGTTTATCTCTAATTCCTTCAGGATGGTGTCCGTCTCCATCAAGCTAAGAAGCTCAAATTCCCTGAGCGACATGTAGGCAAAGAAGAACTTTCTCAGCCTGTTGGCGTAGGTCCAGCTCCAGTCATCCTCTTCCTGTTCGTCACGGGCCGTAACGGGTATCCAGTTGAGCCTGAAATTGCCTCCCTCCAGGTTCTCAAACGGCAGGATGGCAATCTTTCTGGGTGGGTCGTCGAGAAATGACTGGGAGTACTGCACTTTGCCTGTGGCGGGGTCAAGTTGGGCGGCCCTGTCCAGTGCGGTCTTTTTCCCGAAGGTTCCGTTTTCCTGCTCTGACCGGTAAAACGGGTCGTCACTCTTCCAGACCAGGTCGTGACTCTGCATGGCACAACCGGCAACTAAGAATAACGACAAAAAGAGTACAAAGCCCTTCATTATCCCGATTTCCCCCCACTTTAGAAGCGATTTGCTGTGAGCAGCCCACTCCCAGCTTAATCTTAAGAGTATAAGGCTTTAGACGCTAGTGTCAACAAATAATTCCTGAAAATTTTGCATAAATCATTGCCTTGACAGGGGATGTTTTTGTGTTATATTATTTTATATAAAGAACGCGGGGTAGAGCAGTCCGGTAGCTCGTCGGGCTCATAACCCGGAGGTCGTGGGTTCAAATCCCACCCCCGCTACCATTTGCCATATAAGGACTTAGGATAAAATCCCGAGTCCTTCTTTTTTGGCCTGAGGTGCCCGAAAAGTGTCCGCCTGTAAAAAATTGCCACATTAATGCGGACCTGTCTTACATTACCCGGCCATTTTCTATTAACTGTTTTTAAAATAAACCGGCCTAAACTCCTACCCCGCCGCCAACATCATTTAAAGTCGACACATTTTCAGGTATCATAAATATCCCGGAAAAATGCACCGGAATTTTTTTGGCGGTCTTTTTGGCGGTTCTTTTGACGGAAAAGGGGTGGTATTCGTGTCTGACCCGTTCTTCGATGAGATAGGTCTAAATAATGCGGAGAAAGAGCGGCTGCTGCTATCCGAAAAATACGCAACCAAAAGTTCCGACGGCCTTCGCAGGCGCCCGGAGGTGGAGGACGACCTGCGGGGCGCATTTTCACGTGACGCCGACCGTATACTCCACTCCGGCGCATACACAAGGTACATAGACAAGACCCAGGTTTTTTACCTCGTCCCCCACGACCATATCACCCACCGGGTGCTCCACGTCCAGCTTGTATCGAAGATATCCCGGGTGATCGGGCGGGCCATGGGGCTCAACGAAGACCTGATAGAGGCCGTCGCGCTGGGACACGACCTGGGACACTGCGCCTACGGCCATGACGGTGAAGACTATCTCTCCGCACTGTGCGTGGAACACGGCATCGGCATGTTCGTTCATTCCGTCCAGGGCGTCCGCTTCCTGAACAGGATTGAATGGCAGGGCAGGGGCATGAACCTGACCCTGCAGGTACTCGACGGCATCCTCTGCCACGACGGGGAGAGCGACCTGCTCACACTTAAACCATACCGCAACAAAACATGGACCGACCACGAAAGAGAGTTGAAAGAAAAGATGGACGAAAGCGTACGGGCGAAGCCCCTGCCCATGACCCTTGAGGCGTGTGTGGTCAGGCTGGCGGACGGTATCAGCTATGTGGGACGAGACATTCAAGACGCCATCACCCTGAGCCTTATCGGACGGAAAGACATCCCCGCCGACTGTGTAGAGACCCTCCGCATAGACCCCGACAAGATAGTCGCAACACTGGTAAACACCCTGGTCAGGGATTTAATCAGGAACAGCCTGGACAGGGACCGCGCGGCCTTTAGTAGACATGTCTCTAAAGCTTTCGTTAAGCTGAAAAATTTCAACTACGAGAACATTTACAAAAACCCCCGGATAAAGACGCAGGCACAAAAGATACAAAAAATCTTCCGGTTTATGTTCGAGTCCTTCATCAAACACGTAGAGCAGGGCAATGAAGATTCCCGCATATTCAAAGACTTTTTGGATAATAAGAACGACGACTATTCGCGTAACACCCAACCGGCGGAAAAAGTCAGGGACTTTATCGCGGGTATGACGGACAATTACTTTATCGACTGCTTTGAGGAACTGCCCTCCCGGCCCGAAGGCCTGACACCGCCGGAACCATTCGGCTACATAATTCCATGAACATTATGAATGACAAAAGATTCCTGTCATATTTTTTTGGAGAAAAATAATTATGGACATAATAGACATATCCGGGCACAAGGGAGGTTTTTTCAAGATCCTTCAGCAGACGGAGAAGACCCAGTCGGCGGTGATGACTTTCGAGGTGGGACAGGACTCCGGAGGGGAAGACTCACACCCCGGCGACCAGATTATTTACGTCGTGGAAGGCAGGGCGTTCGTGCGCGCGGGAAAGGAGGAGGCTGTGGCCGGACCGGGGATGCTGCTCACCATCCCGGCGGGCGTTAGCCACTACGTGAGGAATGAGGGAGACGTGCCGCTGTTCATCCTAACCGTGTATGCCCCGCCATCCTTTTGACAATTTCTATAATTTCTCCAGCGCCCCGATTACCTCTTCGGGCGCCGGGCGGACCATAAAATTCGGCGCAACCCGCATCCAGCGGATTTTGCCCTCTTTGTCTATAACAATCGTCGCCGGCCTCGCGATGTCCCCGCCTTCGTGCCCCTTCGGGTGCACAAGACCGTACTGCGCGATGACCTGGCACTTTGGATCGGAGAGCAGCGTTACGTCAAAACCAAGTTTTTCATCCTTAAAGACCCTGAGTGATTCCACACTATCCGTGCTGACCGCCACCAGCCTCGCCTCCAACCCCTTAACGTCCGGTATCCTTGCCCCAAGACCTTGGAGCTCCGCGTTGCACGTCATTCACCACACCCCGCGGTAGAATACCAGTACAACGTTTTCCTTTCCGCGGAGGTCTGAGAGGACAAACTCCCTGTCTTCAGAGTCGGGCAGCTTGAAGCCAGGGGCCTCGTTCCCGACCGCGACATTGACATGCGCCTCGGGCAGCGACGCGAGGCCGAAACGCACGTATAGAAACCCCGCGGCTATTACCAGCGTGACCGCCAGCGCCACAGAGGTGCCGGTTGAATGTTCCTGTCTTAATTGTATTAACGCCCAGGACACCGCTATCAGGAGGATAAAGACGTTGGGCCAGGCAGTGTTCCTTACCCAGGGGATTTTGAGTAGTAGAAAATAGGCCACCGGCCCGCCCAACAGGGCGAGAAAGACGGGACCCATGCAAAGAATGTTGGACTTCATTGGTCAGTAGCCAGTAACTAGTTTATACCAGAGTGATAAACCGGCGGGGGGTTTTCTTGATAAAAGCTCAGTCCGGACCTATCCAGTCAGATTGAAAAGACCTGCTGCTATTATTTACCCTTGGCCTTTCTCTGGCGCCTCTTGAGCAGGTACTTCTTCCTGTTCAGCCTGTGTTTCTGCTTACCTTCAAAACCTGCTGCCACTAAATTCCTCCTTTAAAACGAATTGATACGCCAGATAAACTACCACAAATCAGGCACATGTACAACCAACACTTACGGAATCTCGGTAGAAAAGGCCTTGACCCGAAGCTCAGCGGCCTCCCTTTCCAGTCTTTCTTTAACCTCAACCAACGGCACAAACTTCTTTTTCCTCAATTTAATGCTCAGGAAATGGTCGTCCTCTATTTTCATCGGCACTATTACCTCGGAAAAGAAGTCTATGGGGAACCTCTGGTAATATGGCGTGTCTATCTTCGCGTACAGAGTCTCCCTTTCGTATTCCAGCGTCCCGTCCTTGTCTCTCTTCTCTATCACAATCTTCCGTGTGCCGTAGTAGGTAAACTCCATCACCACCGGGCTCTCGCCGATCAGCTCGTTATCGACGAATACCTGCGCTCCCGGAGGGTCTGTCTTGATGGTAAGCGTCCTGGTCACGCATCCGGCACCGCTCAGGATAATAAGCGCCAGGCATGCACATAGCTGAAAATACCTGCTGTTATTGTTCAAGAAAGACAACATGCGCCTCAAGTGTCTCCAGGTCGAGAATGGCGGCAGACGGCCTGCCGTAAAGCCACCCGCCGCACTCCCCCGGGTTTATAAACAGCGGCCTGCCGCCGTTTATCTCAGGCTCGTGCGTATGGCCGGATATGACCACGTCGGCCTTTTCTTTCAGTTTATCCCGCACCCGTTCCAGATGGTGTGTCACAAGGATGTTCCGGCCGTCAAGTTCGAACATGAACGGCGCCTCGTGCACCTCGCCGCAAAGTTTTTTAAGACCCTGCTTTTCGCCGTCATTGTTGCCGAACACACCGATTATTTTTATCCCCGGTTTCTGCAGTTCCTTCAGGGCGAAGGGCGCCACGTAGTCACCGGCGTGTATCATGCATTCCACGTCATGCGCCTTAAACATCTCCATGGCCCGCCGTATCATCGGCACGTTATCGTGGGTGTCCGCTATTACTCCTACCTTCATGGGCTAAACACGTATTTACAAAACAGTGATATAGGACTGGGGCTCTGTCCCCAGTCAGACATCAATGTAGACAGTGTAACTTAAACATGGGTGGCAGAGCACCCATGCTATAGTTGTTTGAAACAATGCTTAGAAATTTATATCGTCTTTTATTAAATATCGTTTAGCTGGTTTTTTAAATGGGGTAATAAAATATTCTTCTTCCATTCTTCTTGCAGGTGAATTTATTGAGTACGGAAAGGCAAAACCGGAGCGTATACACCCTCTGTATATCCTGTACATTTTCTTTATCTCCTGTGCTTTATCATAACTCAAAATCCATTTATTTTTCAGGCGTTTAATTGCCTTGCTTAATTCTAAATGCTCTTTTTCGTTAAAATAATGCCTGTACAAACGATTACCCTTTTTGTAAAAGGGGGGGTCAAAATAAAAAAATATCTTATTATTTTGTTTTACCTTTTCAGCATATCTAATCGTTTTTTCCCAGCCATACGGCAAGACAATCACCCGATTCTTAAAGTGAGAAATGTATTTTATTTTTTCAATCAATAATTTTCTATTAAACCTACAATTTATTTTATATTTTGCGTTTTGCTTCTTTCCGCCTATCGGCCCAGTGCTATCTTTTAAAATCCCTGAAAAACTTGTTCTGTTTAAAAATATACATGCCTCCGCGAATTTTTTATTACTTGCCTCTTTACTTGTTGCTATTTTTTTATATTTGCAAAAGTTTTCAACATTTATATCTACATTCTTGATAAATTTTATTAAACATTTAGGATCGTTAAATACAACCTTCCAAAAACTATATATTAACCGATCTTTGTCGGCAATAATAACTTTATTCACCCAGTTATTTAATAAAAAATTTAATGAAACACTTCCCCCACCAACAAAGGGTTCTACTAAAACGTCAGGCTTGAATTCATTAAAATCCAAAACTTTCTTAATATATTTAACTAAATTGTTTTTAGATCCAGGGTATCTTAATGGGCTTGTGATTTTTTTCATAACACTATCAAATAAATTTTACTTTTTCATTTTTGGATCATTAACGAGAAAACCAAAAAACTTGCTCAAATTTTTCCATAAATCCTTTATAGTAGTCCCTGTCGCTGAAAAGACTGTGTTATGAACTACTTGGTTTAAATTTTTTGTCAGCAGTTCGTTATTAAGTAAAACAACTGTGTCCTTTAAATCTTCGTCTTTAATATACTTATCTCTTACATGATTGATTCTGCTAACAAGTGGCTTCCCGTCTTTTCTTGAATCACCCTTCTTCTTTAAATACTCATCTATTGTAATTTCAATTAATGTCCTTACTAAAAGAGTGCTTGCCGTTGGACACTTAGTTACATTAACCTCTTGCAGCTCTCTAAAAACCTCCTTTATTTTTTCAGATTTAATTCTTGGTAGCGCTTTTCTTGGGTTAATAAGCGATGAAAAGCTTCCTTGTTCAACTATCTTAGTTTTCCTAACACTTATTTTGGGGGCTTCTTTTGCTTTAGGAGGGTTCTCTCTTGCTATTTTAATTAGACCATCAATAACTTTTGCATCAGTAATCGATATGGAATTTAGATATTTTTGTATCTCGGTGTCTTTATTAAGAGTTCTAGTGTTAAGTGGCTCTCCAGATAATGTTTTTTTATGAAAAATATTATATACAATCACTTTTAGTAGAGACAAAAACTCTTTTTCATTATCAATGTATAGACCGTAATCATCTTTTTTTTCGTATTTTAATTTTTTTCTACCTTGCGCACTGTCTACCACTCTATAAAATATTGTCGTAAAGCCTCTCCCTAGTATTTCTTGTTTTATCTTCCGTGGAAAGTCAAGTAACTCAATTTTCTCACCAAGTCTAGCTCGAAATATACTCTTTCGTTCCTTTGGAGAAAGCTTATCTTCAGACTCGCCTCTTGTTCTTTTAATGTAGTGGTCTCGTTCATAATGTTCCCATCTTTTCTCATTATTGCCATGATAGTGCTTCCGCTTTACATAACGCATTCCTTCTTCTTTGTTAGATGTTACGACGGATTCTAGTTGAAACTCTTCGCTGATGGGGATTTTATTCTTTAAAGCCTCAAACTCTCCTCTTAAATTATCCTCTCTGACAAGATTTGGATTTATTAAGCATTTGTAAGCCGCAACTCTTCTATTGCCCTCTAAAACAACATTTTTATCCCTCGTTTTCCAAACGACCAGTTTTTCTAATTGAGGCAAATAAAACTCTTCTACTATTTCATTAGCTAAAGCTGCAATATCATATCTTTCTAATAGAACTTTGATTAATTCTCCCTCATTCCCATCTTGAAGATAATCAGGGAATCTGGAATTTGCATCCCACAAGGTTAGATCCTTAATTGCAACTTTTTTAGCTTCGAAATTCTTATTTCTCATATGTTTAATTTTATTAACCGTTTTTAATAAGTAGTAATTCTCGGATGTTTTCTTCCAGCCTTTGCTTATAAATATTTATAGACGGAAGGATGTCCTCAAAAAGAGCTGTTCGAACTTCTGCATTGGTGAGCGGACACTTGTCCTTGATTTGAGCAATCCTTGGAAAATAGCCAAAACAATAGCTTGTCAAGGCAACAGCCCCCTAATAGCCGAAAGCAAAAATATGGCGGAGAGGCCGGGATTCGAACCCGGGGAGGGGGTAAAAACCCCCTCAATGGGTTAGCAACCCACCGCTTTCAGCCGCTCAGCCACCTCTCCTAAGACGGATTATAACCACTCATATTAACAGGGTCAACACAAAACGGCTTGCTTAAGAATTTCTATTACAAACACCTACGACTTGTTACCGTTTCCCAAGCGCAAGGATTATCTTCGAGGATTCCTCGAGGGCGGAGGTATAGTACAGGGCCTCTTCAAGTGTTTCGCCGGCCGCAAAACTGCCGTGCCCCCTGACCATCACTACGTGGGACTTCTTGAGGGCCGCCGCCACCGCCTTAGCCACCTGTTTGGACCCCACGGCATCAACCACATTCCGCGTAGTAACCACGGGTATCTCGCCCAGGAGGATTTTGCCCTCAGCGTCCAGCGGTTGTATATTCTTGGCCGCCAGTGAGAGGGCGATGGTGTTTGGAGGATGCGCGTGGATGACGGCCCCCGTGCCTGTCGTCTCATATATCTCCCTGTGGACCGGGTACTCCTTGGATACCGTAACATGCCGCCCCCTTGCATTGTTATTGACATAAGAGACCCTGACCACGTCGCCCCTTTGCAGGTCTCCCAGCATGGCGGAGTGGCGGGTGATATGCATGAAGCTGCCCCTGCGGACGCTGGCGTTTCCGCCGTGGGAGGTTATCAGCCCCAGGTGCAGGAGTTGTCTGCCGACTCGTTGGAATTCTTTCAGCATAATCTATTAATTAACGGGTAGACAACGACCTTTACGGTCGTTGATGTTAACGGTTCTGAGAATCGTAGTCCTCCACGCCTATCTCTGCGGCTCAATAATGACCTTGACTGATTCCCCGCCGCCCGCGACAAGCCCGAAACCTTTACCCGTCTCGGCCAGACCCAGGCGGTGTGTAATCATCTCATTAACAGGTACCCTGCGGGCGCGTATGAGTTCCATTGCCGTGGCGATGTCCACGGGCGCGGCGCCGTACGAGGGCATTATGGTTATGGAATTGCGCCAGAAATCGTTGACGGGGACGGGCAGCTCGACGCCGGGTTCGGTGGGCGCGAAACATAGTACAGTGCCGCCGCGGTCCGCCGACCTCAGCGCCTGTTCAAAGGCGGGGAGGGCACCGGCGCATACTATCACCACGTCCGCAAGCCGGCCGCTGTTCATCTCCGGGAGCCGCGCAGGTACGTCATCGGAGGCACGCATGACCGCGTCCGCGCCAAATTTCCCGGCCATGTCGAGACGGTATTCGTTCAAATCGGTGGCGATTATGCGTCCCGCACCGAGCGCGCGGGCAAGCGCTATGTGGAGCAGTCCCGAAATGCCGCTGCCTATGACCAGTACGCTGCCGCCCGGCCGCAGGCGGGCCGTCCTCTGACCCCGTACCACGCACGCAAGGGGCTCGATAAAGGAACCGTCTTCGTAAGACATCTCGCCGGGCAGGACATACACCCCCCTGTCGACGTTGATTTCCGGCACACGCAGGTATTCAGCGAACCCGCCGGGGTCAAAATTCGTGGTGTGCAGGGTATCGCATGCGGTATGGTTGCCGTTCAGGCAGTAGTGGCACGTGTTGCAGGGGACGTGGTGCGAGACAAACACCCTGTCGCCCTTTTTATACTGCACAACCCCCTCCCCAACCTCGACTATCTCTCCCGTAATCTCGTGGCCGAGTATAAGTGGAGCCTTCTTGACGCGGTACCACTCCATTACGTCGCTGCCGCAGACGCCGCTGGCCATCACCTTTACCAGCAGCTCGCCGTCGCCGACTTTGGGAACCGGCCTTTCTTCAAGCCGCACGTCACTGTTGTTGTAATAAACCGCTACGCGCATGTGTACCGATGAACTGGGAATGCCTAGTTAAAAAACGTGGGAGCAAGCTCCCACGCTACGTTTTGTTGTAGGGGCGGGGTAATCCCGTCCCTGCGCAGGAAATCAGAGAAATGGAATTTTAGGAAGACTTTTCTCACACCTACGAAGCTACGACCTCTTTACCGCTCTTGACCTCATTGAATATCTCGTTGGCCTCCCCGGCGGTGGCCTTTTTATGGATAATGGCGTGCAGGGCCTTGGCCATGGCAACGGGGTGTTTGTTCTGCCAGATGTTCCTGCCCAGGTTTACGCCTATGGCCCCCTTTTCCATACCGTCGTGGACGAACTCGAAGACGGGGAGTTCAGTGTCAAACTTGGGACCTCCGGCGATAACGACCGGGACGGGACAGCCGCCCGTGACCTTGTCAAAGTCTTCACACCAGTACGTCTTCACCACCCGCGCGCCCAGCTCAGCGGCGATGCGGCAGCACAGGGACAGATAACGGGCGTCCCTCTTCTCAAGCTCCTTGCCGACTGCGGTAACCGCCATTACGGGGATGCCGTACTCCTCGCACTCATCCACAAGCTTCCCGAGATTTAACAGCGTCTGGCGCTCATAGCTGCTCCCGATAAAGACCGAAATGCCGACCGCCGCGACGTTAAGCCTCACGGCCTCTCTTACGGATGTGGTAAGCCCTTCGTTGGCAAGGTCTCCCCCGACGACGCTGGTTCCGCCGGATACACGGAGGATGATCGGCTTGCTCTTGTCAGGGTTAATCGCCGAGCGCAACACCCCCCTCGTTACGAAGAGCGCGTCAGCAAACCTGATTATAGGCTTAATCGTATCGCCGGGTCTTTCGAGTTTACTTGTGGGTCCCAGAAAGTATCCGTGGTCTATCGGCATAAACATACAGTGGCCGTCTTGTTTTATAAGCTGCGCCAGGCGGTTTTGCATTCCCCAATCCATAACTGATCCTCCTCGAATTATCTGAGTTACCGACAAGAGGGGGCATTGCGGCCTGCTTCACCCTCTTGCACCATATTATATCTATGAAATTCATTTTTCGGGCCGCACTATCAGATAGCCTTTATCTATCAACCAGTGGTGAAACTCGTACGTGGTGCGTATACAGGCGGTCTGACATTTCTGGCGTATGTTTTGGTGCTCCTCGGAACCTTCCTGCCGGGTGTCCAGCTCCAGCTGTACGGGGCATTTCGTTTCCTTGCAGTATTCCCGCCGTTTGTAGTCTGCGTGTCCTTCGATTGGCATGACCTTACCCTTTCAACACGTGTGGATCTTCGTCAAAACCCTGCAGGTCTTTAAGTCTGCAATACATAAGCAGAAGGCAGATGCCGCAATTATTACCACACAACCAGAATGGTGTCAACTCAAAATGCCGCGGCATCAATCAGGTTGACTCTCGTGCCGTAATACTGTTATAATCCGGCCCACCTCAACATCTTAAACAGGATCAAGGACGTCTCTGCCTTGAAAAAAACACTGCTCGACTGCCTGCGTGACAACATAGGTAGACGGTTCACATCCAGCGAACTGCTCCTGCGTACCTCCCTGACCCGGAGCCGGCTATATCAGGAAGTCCGGCACTTACGGCAGGCAGGCTACGTCATTGACCACCGCCCACGCCACGGATACCGGCTTAAGGCCATCCCTGACCGTCTGATACCAGACGAAATACATCGGGGGCTCAAGACACACATAATCGGCCGGGACATACTTACGTACAAAGATGTGGATTCCACCATGGACGTGGCCGCAAGGCTGGCGGAAAAGGGCGCCCGCGAAGGGACCACCGTCTTTGCAGAACGACAGCGCGCCGGAAAAGGCAGGGTGGGACGCCACTGGTACTGCCCCGGACACAAGGGGATACTAATGACCACCATATTGAGACCACATATAAAGGCCGATCGTATATATTTATTGACGGTGATGATGACCGTGGCTACCGCGGAGGCCATTCGCGACTTCCTGAACCTGCCCGCCTACATAAAATGGCCTAATGACGTCATCATCAATAACAAAAAGGTATGCGGCGTCCTGGTGGAGACGAAGGCACCCAGAGGAAGGAAGCCGTACTTCCTGGCCGGTATAGGAATAAACGCAAACCTTACAGGGCCGGAACTGCCGAAGGGCGTCATCTACCCCGCCACTTCATTGCTCCTGGAAAAAGGCTCGCGTGTCAACCGCATCGCGTTCTCACAGGCCCTTCTGATGCGGCTGGACGGATGGTACGCACATTTTAAGAAAGGAGACTACAGGAATATCAGAAAGCGGGGCGCGGAACTGTGCCCCATGATAGGACACCGGGTAAGGCTACAGGAAAAAGACATCGAATATACGGGCAAGATATTGGACCTGTCGGCGCATGGCGGCCTGGTTGTGGAACTCGACACCGGCGCCCGTGTGACGTTCCGGGGCGAACACCTCGTAATAAAAGAAATCACTCCATAGCCTGTCTTCTTTTCAGGCCCCTTTTGCTTAAGCACCAGGTAAATTCGCCCAGAATACGTAAGTATCATAATACTGCCTCATAGGCATTCTACCCCCCCATTAAATCCTTGACATATGAGACACTTAGTGAATATAATTCCGCCATGGGGAAATTAGTGAAATTGGGGGTTTTGCCTGTTTTCGTAATAGCCGCTTTTCTCAGTGCTTCCGCCTCTGCGCAGGTGGATTTTCAAGAAAAAAAGGTGCATCTTGATAAAAAGAAGCACTATGAAGCGGGCATGCAAGAGTATGGTATAAGCGGCGGCTTTGCGGTTAGCCCTGAGGACAAAATTATAACCGATTTCATTTTGCTTCCAAAATGGGGTTATATCGTTGCCGACTTTGACGGCCTCATCCCGGGAGCCTTTGAGGTAGAGCTGGAAGGTGTGGCCGGGATGTTTATGACACCCGGCGCGGCCTATGAGACCGGTTTTAATCTATTGTTCACCTATAATTTTGAGACAGGGACACAATTTGTACCTTTCTTCTCTGCGGGGGCAGGGTTTCTTTACACTAACCTCGGCAGCCAGGTCCCCGACGTGGGCTCAAAGTTTAACGCCAGCCCTCAGGGAGGATTGGGGGTTAAATACTTTATAAACGACACGACCGCCCTTAGCCTCATGGGACGCATCAGACATATCTCCAACATGAGTACGGTCGAACCAAACGGCGGCATTGACGGTGGCATGCTGTTATTCGGTATTGACTTCCTCCACTAAAACGAAAACAAAAATTCTCTCATCAATTATCTCTAAAAAAACCCGCCTCACTTCTTTTGTGCACACGGACATCACCCAAAGAACCTGCCCGCGTTGACACGCCTTGCGTAATCTGCTAAACTCGGAAATCGTCTTACCTGAGACTTGCTCAACGTTTGCGCCTGTAGCGGATAAAGTAACATGTCAAAAGTATACGCAGTAGAAAGACCCTGGCAACGCGAGACGCGATATTACTCCTTCGGCCGCTACCTCAAGGAGAGGTTCCCGTTCAAGGTACACAAGATACCAATCCACGCGGGTTTCACCTGCCCCAACAGGGACGGTTTCAGGGGCACCGGCGGCTGCACGTTCTGTGAGAACGAGAGCTTTAGTCCCAACGCCAAAGGCCCTTTGACGTCGCCTGTCAGAGAGCAGATACGCAGGGGCAAAAAATTTCTCCGCTCCAGGTACGGGGCGGAGAAGTTTATCGTCTATTTTCAGGCCTTCAGTAACACGTACGCGGACATCTCAACACTAAAATCCAGATACGACGAGGCCATGGATGAAGAAGACATCATCGGCCTCTCAATAGGCACCCGGCCGGACTGTGTTTCAGACAAGGCGCTGAGGCTCATAAACTCTTACTCCGACGATTATCACGTCTGGATAGAGTACGGCCTTCAAAGTATCCACGACGATACCCTCGAGCGCATAAACCGCTGCCATACCTGTCAGGAATTCGAGGACGCGGTGTACAGGACCAAGGCGCTTGGGGGTGTGAACGTCTGCGCGCACGTCATACTCGGCCTGCCCGGCGAAAACCGCTCAGACATGATAGCCACGGCACGCAAGGTCTCCAGCATGGGTATCGACGGCATCAAGCTACACCATCTCTATGTGGCAAGAGGCACCGCCCTGGAACGGGAATACAGGTCGGGGAGGGTGAAGACCATGGAGATGGAGGAATACGTCTCCGTTGCCGCCGATTTTCTGGAAAACCTTTCCCCGGACATCACCGTTCAGAGACTGGTCGGAGATACCCAGGGAGACGGCCTTGTCGCTCCCCTGTGGACCGCCGGTAAGGGTGAGGTCGTCCGGTCTATCAGCGGTGAGCTTCGCCGCAGGGGTACTTTCCAGGGTGCGCAAATTGTCCCTTGACTTTGATATGTTTTGTGCTTAAATTCCCGCTGAAGGTTGATATACAACAAACACGCGGGCGTAATTCAGTGGTAGAATACCAGCTTCCCAAGCTGGGTGTCGTGGGTTCGAATCCCATCGCCCGCTCCATTTCTACCAGCAAAGGACCCGCTAGCAGGTGATTTCAGAAGTAGATTTACAAGGTTCGCCAGAAAAAACCAGCCGGACTTCCCTGCTAAGGCTTTGTTTGACAGTATTGTTGCTAGCGTATTTCTCCGGCTGCGCCCGACCACCGGAAGCTGTCCCTCCGACACCTGCCGCGCTTAAAAGACCCGGATATACCACTCATAAGATCCGGCACGGCGAGACGGTGTGGGCGATCTCCCGGAGATACAATATCCCGCCCCAGACAATCATCCAGCTAAACGGGATTAAGGACGTAACGGATATCAACGTAGGAACAGAACTACTGATACCCCGCAGCGGTTATTCATCAGTCGCAAGCACTGCTTCCACGTCTTACACTACCCCCGGGCCGGCATCCGGCAAAGGTTTCATCTGGCCCGTTAAGGGGAAAATCATCCAGCGTTACGGTGACATCGTGAACGGGCAGAAGTGGACGGGGATAGACATAGAAACGCAATCCGGGCAGGACGTCCTGGCGGCAAAAGGCGGCGTGGTTGAAGTTGTAACTGAAAATCCTGACGGCTGGGGTAAGGTAGTTGTGATAAGGCACAACGACGGCATCCACACCTGGTATGCCCATAATTCAAAGGTCTTTGTAAGAAAGGGCAACTGGGTTAAGCAAGGGCAGAGAATTGCCCAGGCGGGCCAGACCGGCAGTGTGACAACACCGGAACTGCACTTCAAAGTCTTCAATAACGACAGGCCAGTTAATCCGCTATCCTATCTGCCCCGGTGATTGCAGTATGTTCAAATAATACTTGAGACCTCTGAAAAAGTCACTACAGGGCTTTATGTCATTCTGAGCCGAAGCCCTGAGCGGAGCGAAGGGGCAGTGAAGAATCTAGTTTTTGTAGCGTTGGAGCTTGCTCCAACGTTGAACGTGGCAGCAAGCTGCCACGCTACACCTTCGGTCGTTTCACTCCCTCAGAATGACAATTGTGGGGAGCTTTGCAGAGGTCTCTACCTGTAAGAAAAGGCTATTGTTGCCGTTCATTTCACAGGCGAACCGAAGGGCGCTTCTCATAAGGCCCTGCAGGACTGGATAAGGAAGCCCCGCCCACGGTATGACCGGTCTTTTTTCCGGCGGCCCTAAATCTCTGCACGAGGGCCGCCTGTTTTTTTCAACCCTGGTTATTAGGGACAGACATGACCTGGTTCCATTATTCGCTTATCTCCGCGTTCTTTACCGCCAGTTCCGTTGCGCTCTCTAAGAAGGCCCTCGATGGCAGCGACGTATATACGGTGGCCTGGGTGCGCTACGGGTATGCGTTCCCGTTTCTGCTGTGCATGCTCCTGTTTATTGAGATTCCCCCGTTAGACTCCACTTTCTTTCTGGTTAATCTTGTGCAGGTGCCGCTCAACAGTCTTGCCATTATTCTGTATGTGAGGGCCATAAAGTACTCCCCCCTTTCACTTACCCTCCCGTTCCTCGCCCTGACCCCTGTCTTTCTCGTCGGTACCAGCTTCGTCATGTTAGGGGAACGGCCTGACAGGTCAGGTCTGGCAGGGATACTACTTGTCGCGCTGGGGGCGTACATGCTCAACGTACGCTCTACCAGGGATGGCCTGCTCGGCCCGCTGCGCGCAATCCTTGAGGAAGAGGGTTCTGTCCTGATGATTGCCGTTGCTCTTATATACAGTATCAGCGGCAATCTCAGTAAACTTGCCATCCTGCATTCAAGCCCCATGTTCTTTGCCGCAGTTTATCCAGCTATCATGGCGCTGGCCCTCTTTCCCCTTCTAATGTTAGAAGGCGGTGGCGCCCTGAAGAAGGTGTTTTCCCGGCCCATACTGTTTGCTTCCATAGGGCTGTCAACTATACTAACGCTTATCCCGGGCAATCTGGCCTTCCAGCTTGGAGAGGTTTCCTATGTGGTCTCGGTCAGACGTATCAGCCTTGTCATGGGGATTTTATACGGCTGGATATTATTCCGGGAGACAAACGTGAGAGAAAGGCTCCTTGGGGGTGTAGTAATGCTAATCGGCGTGGTGCTTATAGCCGTCTTTTGATGCGACGGATGTATTGTATATTGTCCGGCTCCGCATTCAGGCGACCTTAAATACCTGAAAGGATGGATGTTCCTGGAGACCGAACAGGAAGACCAAAATGACCTGGTTTTACTATTCTGAACTTGCCGCCTTCTTCGATGCCTCGACCTCTGCACTCTCAAAAAAGGCCCTTGAGGACAGCGACGTGTACACCGTGGCCTGGGTGCGTTACGGGTATGCGCTCCCGTTCCTGCTGTGCATGCTCCTGTTTATTGAGATTCCCCCGTTAGACTCCACCTTTTTCCTGGTCACCATAGTGCTGATACCCCTCGAGATCCTGGCCCTCATCCTGCGAATAAGGGCGATTAAACATTCACCCCTGTCGCTCACCCTCCCGTTCCTTTCCCTGACCCCGGTTTTCCTCATAGGCACCAGCTACTTCATGCTGGGAGAGAAGCCGGATGAGTCCGGCCTGATTGGGATATTACTCATTGCGCTGGGTGCATACCTGCTCAACGTACGCTCTACCAGGGAGGGCCTGCTCGGCCCGCTGCGCGCAATTTATAACGAAGAAGGCTCTTTACTCATGATTGCCGTGGCCTTTATATACAGCATCACCTCTAACCTCGGGAAGATTGCCATCCTCCATTCAGGACCCGTCTTCTTTGCCGCAGCCTATCCCGCCGTAATAGCCCTGGCCCTCTTCCCGCTCATGATGATGATGAAGCCCGCCAACGGCTTTAAAAACGCGGCTTCCCGTCCATTTCTTTTCGCAACCATCGGCGTCTCAAACCTGCTAATGTTTGTTACGCACAACCTGGCCATACAGCTGATAGAGGTGCCCTATATGCTGTCGGTAAAACGTACCAGTCTTATCTTCGGCGTGCTGTACGGATGGCTACTATTCCGCGAGACAAACGTGAGAGAACGGCTGCTTGGGGGCGTAGTAATGTTAATCGGCGTGGCGTTTATAGTAGTATTTTAATATATCGGCGGGCCGCATAAAGACATTTTTAACGGAGTATTGATAGACGGAACCAAAGGTGTATTTTGTCCTACCTATATGACCTTTTTGCGTACTACAAACTAGCACTTCTGTGGGTATCATTACCCACGTGCCCCCCTCCGCCAGGGGCTGTTAGAGGTAAACAGTTCTATACACCTTTGGTTCCCTTTGCAGTTACCGACAAAAGTATACCACACCTTCAGGATTCTGCAAACCCGCCAGAGCGGACCTGACAGGGCCGTAAAGATTATAAATTCCTAATGCATTGTGGTGTGAACGGTTGAGACGAAACATACGACCGTAAAATATTGAAAATATACATGAAAGAAATTATTGTAGGGATTACCCCGGCACACCACATCTCCTGTAAGCTCTTACCTGAAACCACCTTACAGGAACAGCGCGGTTTTATCCCAAAAGGGCTTCGGCTATGGCAAGGTCGTCGGGGGTGGTAATCTTGATGTTGGTGTGGCTGCCGGGGACTATCTCGACGGGGTGGCCCAGTCTCTCAACCGCCTGGGCGTCGTCGGTGACCTCGGCGTCTTCTTCAACAAGGGCGTCATAGGCCCTCTCCAGAATGTCTTTCTTAAAACCCTGGGGTGTCTGGGCCAGCCATAATTTACCCCTGTCTACGGTGCGTATTACCCTCCCTTTTCCCTCCACCTCTTTGACGGTGGCGTTTACGGGTACGGCAAGTATGGCCGCGCCGGATGTGGTGCTCTTGTTGATTACAGCCTCTATCATCTCTCTGGTCACTATGGGTCTGACGGCGTCATGCACCAGCACTATCTCTGTATCCGGTTCAAGATGTTGCAGGCCCTCGTATATGCTGTCCTGCCTCCTCCTCCCGCCCGGCACTATCTTAACGCTGACACTGCGGTCTTTATATCTTTCGGCCCATTCGTCTCCAATTTCTTCAACCTCGGATTGACCCATCACAAGGATTATTTCGCGGACACTGTCCACATCAAGGAATTTTTCCAGGGAATGCTGGAGGATGGGTTTACCCTTGAGGAGAAGATAGGGCTTTTTTACGTCTCCGCCCATCCGCACGCCAATACCCGCGGCGGCCATTATTATAGATACGTGTGGCATCGTGTTGTAGGGTGCGTCTCGATGCACCGTGCCTGCTATACCCTCTCATAGGGATAGAACAGCTTCATGTATTCGTCCTGGGCGTAGCGGTCTGTCATACCGGCTATGTAGTCACAGATGCCTTGATAAACGCCCGCCTCTTTTACCCAGTACTGGGCATCCGGCGGCAGCTGCCTTGGGTTGGCGACATAAACCCTGAAGAGTTCTTCAACAAACCGTTTGGCCTTATCCGCCATGCGCATTACCCGGTAGTGCCGGTACACCCTTTCGTTAATGAAGTCCTGCAGTTTCTCTTTCTGCCGGGCCAGTTCCGGTGAGAACTGCACAATAGGCTCTTTGCACTTACGCACGTCCTGCACACCTCGTATACCGAGGTCTTCCAGCCTCCGCTGCGTATTATTTATCAGGTCGGTAACCTCAAGGTTTATGAGGAATATGATGGTCTGTGTCTTCTTGAATCCTTTGTCCAGGCCGTTCCACTTCTTTTCGACGTTTTCTGAGGCGTAGCGCCACAGTTCGACACTCTCCAGGTCGTCTTCGGTTATAAGTCCCGCTTTCAGGCTGTCATCGAGGTCATGGTTGTCGTACGCTATAGAGTCGGCGTTTTCCACCACCTGTGCCTCAAGGAGCGGCCTCTCTTCCGGATTGAATTCCGTGATTATATTCCCGGTGGAGCCGTGCTTCACGATAGATTCCCTCAGTTCCCAGCATAGGTTAAGCCCCGGGAATCCCGGGTAGCGTTTCTCCAACATGTCAACCACCCGCAGGCCGTGCAGGTTGTGTTCAAAACCCCCGTGGTCCCGCATGAGTTCGGACAGCGCCTCCTCACCGGAGTGGCCAAAAGGTGTGTGTCCAAGGTCGTGTGCCAGGCCAATGGCCTCAGCGAGGTCCTCATTCAGATTGAGGGCCCTGGTCACGGAGCGCGAGATCTGCGCCACCTCCATCGTGTGAGTAAGCCGGGTACGGTAGTAGTCTCCCTCGTGGTTCACAAAGACCTGGGTCTTGTATTCAAGCCGTCTGAAGGCGGTGGAATGGATAATACGGTCCTTATCTCTCTGGTAGACGCTCCGGTAGTCATGTTCTTCTTCCGGGTGTTTTCTGCCGAGAGAATCCCTGCTCTTCATGGCATAGCCGGCAAGTTCTCTTTCTTCCCGTTCTTCTATGTCTTTCCTGGTAATCACCTGTCACCGGCCTCAGAAGGACTCTTTAAGCCTCGTTAACAGCGTCGAGTTATACTGGGAGACAACCTTCGTGTCAGAAATGACGGGCATAAAATTGGTGTCGCCCGCCCATCTCGGCACTATGTGAAAATGAAGGTGCAGCAGGCCGGCCCCCGCCGAAACACCTATGTTTACCCCTATATTAAATCCGTCCGGTTTTATGTGCTGCCTCAAGGCCGTCTTTGTTCTCCCGATGAGTTTCATTATCCCCAGCATCTCCTTGTCGCTCAATTCATCGACGTCGCACTTGTGTTTGTTGGGTGCTACCATCAGGTGGCCGTAATTGTAGGGATATTTATTGAATATCAGAAAACATTCTTTTTCTCTGTGGACGACCAGGTTTTTATCGTCGTCGTCCTCCTCAATGACATGACAGAAGAAGCATCCCTTTTTCTCTGACTGGATATATTCTTGACGCCAGGGTGCCCAAAGATTTTTCATGATATCCCAATAACATTAAAACGGGCTAACGTGACAGTGAGGTAAAGGTCTTTTATCCACCACAAGAACTACAATCTTTGGATGTGCATGTGTCGCAAGAAGAACCGCCGCCGGAGGCGTTGTTGCCGCCGCCCATACCAAACACAGAAAAAACCTTCTCTGTCTTTTGCCCCCCACACTCCGGGCATTTGACAGACCTCTTTTGTGAGGGGCTGGAGAAATACTCCTCAAATCTGTGTGTACAGCCTGTGCAGTTGAATTCGTAAATGGGCACGGCCTTCAGTCACGATGGTTCTTGGTCAAGATTCTCTATTCTGTTAAATGGCCTTGCGCCTAAAGTCTCTCGAGCAGTTCTCTTTTCTTCTTTTCGTAATCCCTATCTGAAATCAGGCCTTCGTCCAGCAGGTTCCTGAGTTCCTTGAGTCGTTGCGGAACAGACCCGCCGGACTTTGATTCCCTCTTGAGGAGTTCCTTTTTCTTATAGCTATACTCTTCAGGCGAGATAAGGTCATCGTCCAGGAGTTCTTTCAGGTCCTTGAACTTCTGGTTCAGGCTCATTCCTTCCTCGGAGGAAGATTCATCCTCCGTGGGCTGGAAGCCTGAGATTGAACCGTCTGAAGACACAATCCCAACCCGTTCCTCCAGCTGCCTGAGTCTTTCTTCCAGTGCGGGGTTAGTATGCGCGAAGAACTCAAACCCCTTCTCCTGCCCTCGTTCAGCTAAGGGGGAGGCAGGTGTAGCTTCGAAGGTTTTTTCATGCAGGTTTATGACTACCCAGTTTCTGTGGCCCTGTTTGTAGCTATGGCCTTCGCCGAGCCCAAGCTCCCAGAAACCACTGCTCTTGATAGAAGTTGGGTCTTTTGTGGAACGACCTCTCCTTGGGGCGCTGCGTAGCATCCTTTTCGACCTCGATCGTACGCTGCTAAAGGCCAGGTTAATGTTATCTTCCGTAACGAACACGCAGAAGATTGTCTCCAAATCATCAAGGAGTGCCCTGTCACGTGGGACGTAAACATAGAGATATTCATCCGCGTTTGCCTTGGAAAGGGTGTCTGTAATAAGTGGAACCAGCGTCTCTATCTCTGTTTCATTGAAGATCTTTTTGCCCCCCTTTTTACCCAGTATTCCCTTTTCTCTGTAGTAGAGTGAGCGCAGGATATTGCTCAGCTTTTCTTCTCTTATAATATACGGCTGGCTGAACGGAGGAGACGCGCCCCTTAACTTCTTTGCGTTTTTCAGCTCTACGTACGTATCCCCGTCCTTGAATACCTTGTCAGAGTCTGCCTGGATACTACCGGTCGGAAGGACAATCAATATGAGGCTGAAAAAAGCGGCCCTAACCACTGCAGCAATAAAACTTACTATCATCTTCTCTTTTTGGATATTTTCTTTCTGGACACAGCCTTTCTCGCCTTGGCATATAAGGATTCCATGTATGCGACCGTCTTCGTCAGACCATGTTTCTTGGCCTTGAAGCGTACGGCCTCCAGGGTCCTGCCAAGCTTTTTGGCCAGTTTCGTGGTTTCTGTAACCGGGTACTCTTCTCTGAGTTTAGAGATCTCTGACACCGTCCACTTTTTCAGACGCTTAAGTCTTGAAACTTTCCTTGTTCTTTTTGCCTTTGTTTTTGCCTTTGCCTTTGATTTTACTTTTGATTTTGTTTTTGCTTTTGCCATAGTGTTTGTGCCGAAGCGCCCATAGACCTCTAAAGATTTATAATCACCCACAACACTTAACATACACCCCTATTACTTGTCAAGGAAAAACTAAATGATGACATAAGAGCCAACAATCGCAGGGTTTGGGTGTTTTTCCCCTTGAAAGACCGTGCCGCAGTATGTAGAATCTGTCGAAGGAGAAAACCGTCTTGAAGGCTACCGTTATAACACTTTTGAGAATATTGCTGGTATTCGTAATTGCAGTGCTTTTTGGGCACGGGTTCGCCTTTGACGCGATAGCTACACTCCTTATTGTCTGTGTCATAGCAATGGACGGCCTTGACGGATATATAGCCCGCAGGTATGGTGAGACGTCTAAACAGGGTGCCGTATTGGACATCCTGGGTGACCGGATAGTAGAAAACGTGCTGTGGATATATTTTGCCTGTGTTGGAGAGTACTCCTTTTGGATACCGATTATAGTAATTACAAGGGCTGCGGTGGTTGATAATATAAGGAGTCTCGCCCTTGCCCAGGGTCTAACCGCCTTTGGAGAAACAACCATGCAGAAGGAGGGGTGGGCCAGGTTTCTCGTCAGCTCAAACTGGAGCCGTGGCCTCTACGCCCTCGCTAAGTGCGTTTGCTTCGCCTACATTGGCCTGATGGTTACTATAGGAAATGCCAACGTTTCGGTGGCCTGGATCGATTATATGATAACCATAAAGTTCGTGCTTATCTATGGCACTGTGGCTATGTGTTTGTTACGTGGGCTGCCTGTTATCTGGGAAGGGCGCAGGTACATCTTCGAGAACCGCCTAAAAGAGACCTCTTAGGCCACATGAAAAAGGCCGCTATCTTTGACATAGACAACACCATCCTGAAGAGGCACTCCTCCGAGCGCATCTTCATCAGATACCTGATGCGACGGAGCATTGTTACTGCCCGGGATATCGTTCGCTCTGTGTTTACTTTCCTGACGAAACTAATCAGCCTGAACGGCATCTTCATCAAGAACAACAAATCCTATTTGAAGGGAAAGGACGCAGCGGTACTGGAGAAAGAGGCGGTAAAGTGTTTCCAAAAGGAGATAATGCCTCTGATATCTGCGAAAGCCCTTAAAGAGATGCAGGAGAAGAAGGAATCCGGTTACAGCATTATTCTCCTGTCGGGCACACTTGACATACTGGCAAAGCAGTTTAAGGAGTCTTGCGGGGCTGACGTAGCTATAGGAACAAACCTTCAGAGGGTAGACGGCCTGCTCACGGGCGAACTCCAGAGCACTCATGTCTACGGCCACGGCAAGGCCAAGACACTGGAAGACCTCGCCTTAAAAATGGAAATAGACCTGAAGAATTCCTATGCCTACGCTGACCACTTTTCTGATATAGAATTCCTCAGCATGGTTGGCAACCCCGTTGCGGTAAATCCGCATCTGGGCCTGAGAATCTATGCAAAAATAAAGGGTTGGCCCGTCATTGATTTCTAGAGACCGTCACGAGTCCTAAAAATCTTCAAGGATAAAGCCGCTCTTTTTCTCTTCCACAACGCCGCCTTTCTCTACTATGACTTCCTCCTCCCCCACAATGATCAGTTCTTCTTTTTTCTTTGCTTGTTCAGCTCGAGCACGTTCTCTCCTGGCGGCTGCTGCTGCCCTCTTTTTCCTTCTCGCTTCCGCCCTTGCTTCCGCTTCCGCTTCCGCCCTTATCCCGGATTCGGGCCGCGGCGCCAGTCGCTCTATTTTTATTATCTTGTCTCTGGGTATCTCCTGTATTTGTACCTCTTCTTCTATCTGGCTTCTCAGCCTTTCCTCCAGGCGTTTTCGCCTCTGTTCGGCAACTTCCGCCTTCTGCTTCTTGCCCAGTTGACCCACCTTTATGTTCAGCGATTCGGTATATTCACGTAATTTAACGACGGACCCCTTTAATGATTCCTGGTAGGAAACCAGCTCAAGTTGCATCTTCTCCATACCTGCCTGTTTTTCTTCCAAAAAAGTCAGCCTTCGGTCTGTCGACGTGTCTTTGGCAAGTTCTTCCACGTTCTCCATAATTTCCTCGTTGGTTTCCTCAATGGTCCCAATCCTTTCAATCACTACTGCCAGCTGTTGTTCCACGGCGTCCATCCTCGTAGTTCTACTACCGCCACCACCGAAACAACCTGAGACAAGCACTGCCAGGATAACGCATAAAGGCGTTCTCATCGATCTCTACTCCTTTAGTGTTTTGTTATTGTATATTGCAAATTCCTTTTTCGCCTCTTTCTTGAGACCCTGCTTATGATAGCATAAGCCCAGGTTCTTGTGGGCCTCGGCCAGACTGGGATCTATTTCTAACGCCTTCTTATAGTAAGAAACGGCCTTTTTCAGGATGCCTCTTTTGTCGTACACCAGGCCGAGCCCCACATAGGCATTCCCCAGCGCCGGGTCTAATTCAATGGCTTTTTCATATTCTGTAATGGCGCTCTCCAGCAGCCCTTCTTCTAACATAATATCAGCTATATTGTAATGCATCAAAGCTTTGCTTTTCTTCCGACTATACATATTGGCGGCGTTTCTGTAGACGAGAGTGGCCTCATCGTACCTTGCCGTGCGCACATAACACGTCCCAAGCCTTTCATACAACCCCGCCAGGACGGGCTTGAGCTCCAGGGACCTTTCCCAATATCTAAAGGCCTCCTCGAACATGCTCTTACCATAGTATTCAAGTCCCTGCTCATCATAGCCCGTAATTACGGAAAGCCTTAACTCCAGTGTTTTGAGCAATTCACTTACGGCCAGTTCCGTCATATACTTCTTGGAATAGATGGACGCGAGGTGGTCGTGTATCTCAGCCTTTTGTAGATACCTGTTTTCGTCGAAGAACCCCAGCGCCTGCTCGTAATTGGCGATGGCTTCTTCCAATCTTGCCGCGTCCTCATCAATCATCGCCTTACCTTTATACGCACTGGCGAGATTAGGGTTCAGGCCCAGCGCCCTGTCAAACTCAAGGTCCGCTGCTTCCGCCATGCCTTTCCTGTAATATGCGCGCCCTAAATTCATGTGCAGTCTGGCTGACGACGGGACGGTCCCCATGGCTGTGCGGTATTCCCTGATAGCATCGTCCAGCCTGTTCTGTCCCACATATACTATACCACGGTTGTTGTGGACGCTTGCCCTCCCGGTCGATGACTCCAGCACCTTGTTATACTGCTCCATTGCCTTGTCAAGCATATCCATTTTCAAGTATACATTTCCCAGAAGGAGCTCGGCCTCTTCGTTGCCCGGGTAGAGTAGCGCAACCTTCCCGGCCTCTCTAAGTGCGCTTTCAGGGTCATTCTCCTTGATAAGTATTTTTACCAAATCAAGCCGCGCCCCCAAAAGGGTAGGATTAATCTCGAGGGCCTTTTTCAACTCGAATTGCGCCTCCTCGATGTCACCCTTCTTCAAATATGCCTGTGCCATCGTCAGGTGAATCTTTTGTGAAGCTTTGTCAAAAGTATCGGCCTGGAGTAATTCATTGAAAGAAGAACATGCCTCCTCCAGAGCATCTCTCTCAATCCTGGCACCCGGCATGCTGCCCGCCTCAAGGCAGTGGACGATCAGACTCCTCCACTGTTCCAGGGCCTTAACCTTGTCTCCCATTGAGGAATAGCTCTCCGCCAGCTCTCGTTCCCTTGAGACAGTTTCCATCAGCACTTCCACTGACGTGGCCTTATGAGACGGCTCTGCCTCCGGCACGGTGGCCCGCGCAAAGTTCGGGTCTAGCTCCAGCACCCTTTTGAATCTTGACATTGCCTCACCATACTCTCCCACCCTGTAGTAAGCAAGGGCCATCTGGCTGTTAGCCATGGCCAGTCTACGGGCAGGTGCGTCAGGTCCGTAGTAGCTTATGCCCTTTTTGTACTCAGAGACGGCCTCTTCCAACATTCCCATTTCATAGTAAACGTCCGCCAGGTAGTGATGTACTTCCGCCATGTCAGGGTTTAGTTCTGAGGCCTTCGTCAACTTCTTCAGGGCCTCGTCCAACATGCCCTCCTCCGTGTATGCATGTCCCAGGTTAACGTAAGCAATATCGAGGTTCGGGTTAAGCTCTACCGCATCCTTATACTTGGAAATGGCCTGTTCACGCATTCCCATGAGCCAGTAGGCATTGCCAAGGTTATTATGCACGTCTGCATAGTTTCCGTCGACCTCTATGGCTTCTTTATACTGTAGAAGGGCCTCCTCAACCTTTCCATTATCCATGAACACATTGCCCCGGGCGCTGCGGGCCTCTACATACGCCGGATTGATACTCAACGCCCTTTTGAACTCCTCGGTCGCTTTGTCCTGCTCACCATTCTCGTAGTGGGCTATTCCAAGGTTAAAGTGCATTTTCGCGGAGTCGGGCCTGACCGCTACGGCCTTTTTGAACTCTCGGGTCGCTTCGTCCAGCCTGCCGCTTTCATAGTGGTCAATCCCGCGATAGTTATGATAACTGGAAACGCCATAGTCGCTGGTTTCAGTGGTACAGGAGGAAACAAACAGGGCGGCAAAAATAGGCATCAGGCTAAGAATCCCAAGAGACTTCATAATCAACTCGCTGGGAAATAATACGAAAGGAAAGAAACGCTCTAAAGCGTAAAATAACGGTTTCCCTAAAAGTAGTTCAACGTGTCTTTTCCAGCTTTAGCGTTATTGTTTCTATAGTAACTGCCTCACTCCTAGCTGGCTTTTTGATAAGGCCGTAATAAACATTCACCGTAATAGCAACAATGGTTAACACTATAATTGCGGGGATAAAACCGCATTTCATCAACTTTGTCAACGTCTACACCCCACTTTATCCGTGGTGTCCGGCACAGAGCCTGAACATTCCTGAGTACTAAGGGTAATCTGTCCTTTATCCCTCTACAGACCCTATTCGGCTTCCTCCGTTACTTCCACATCCCCCTCGACGGCTACTTCTTCTACTTCTTCTACTTCTTCGGCCTCTCCACCTTCTTCGGCCTCTGCACTTTCTTCAGCCTCTCCACCTTCTTCGGCCTCTGCACTTTCTTCAGCCTCTCCACCTTCTTCGGCCTCTGCTGTCTCCTCGGTGCCCGCTACCGCGGTGTTTTCTACAAGTGCATGGCTCAGCCACTCGTCGAAACCCTTGGGGTTTGCCAGATACATAACTGTAATCAACAGGCAAATACCCGATGCCAGGCATATCACAACAAAAAAGGCACCGGTTACCCTGCTTACAATGCCGGAACTCATTACCTTTCCCGATACTTCCTGAAGCCCGTCTAACAACGAATTTAACATGTCACCCTCCCACCAAGCCTTATTCGTGAAGTCTGTACCACCGTATCTTTTTCAGATGGTGATTGTTCTTTCACTTCACCCCGCTTGAGTTTGAAAAAGACTTCCCAAACAGCTCCCGCCAGAGGCCATAAAACACGTATTATCTATGTTTTACGATACATCCGTATTTTACGCGCATGGCTTGCTATATTGCGCACAAAATAACATCCCGTATGGCGGTTGTCAAGGAGTTAAATACAGCCCACAGCGCGGATAAGGTATGCCCATTAGGTGTAATCGCTCCGGTGGTCCCGTCACCTCCGGAGTCGTTCCAGCATGGACCAATATTATATTAGAGGCCTAAACTGCGGAGAGTAAATGTTTATTGATAAAAGTCAAAGAAGATGAGCTCAAAAGCCATTCCCATTATACAGCAGGCGACCATTGTGGTCGTACCCGCCTTTAGCCATACCCTCATAGTGATGGGATACTTGGTCCTCTCGCTCACGGCGACAGTGACTATATTGGCGGTAGAACCTATCGGGGTGCCGTTGCCGCCGAAGCCCACACCCATAGCCAGTGCCCACCACAGGGGCATTACGGCGACACCCTCCGTCTCTAAGTGCTGTATTACGGGTACCATGGCAATGGTGAATGGGATGTTGTCTACAATGGCAGAACTTATCGCCGCCACCCAGAATAGCATGGCGCACGTAAGCATGGGGTTTGAATGTGCATGAGCGGCAATCTTGCTACCCAGTATCTCCAGCACGCCGGCCTTTTCTATACCACCTACGCATATAAAGAGCGCGATAAAGAACAACAACACGCTCCAGTGTACCTCCATCAACGCCTCATCAGGGTTCGGCCGGACCCAAATCAGGGCGATGGCGACACCAAACATGGCAATGCTCGAGGGAAACAGGCCAAGCTTGCTCTGGAAAAAGAACAGCCCGATAATAATCCCCAGGGCAATCAGCACCTTCTTCAGAGAAGCCATGTCCGTAATTGCCCCTCTCGCGTTCATCTTCAGGAGCCCTTCAATATTCTTTGGCTTTTGGGACAGTTCCTTCCACAATACCAATCTGAGTACAAGCAGACATACCACCCAGCTTAGAAGTACGGGTGGACCAAGATGTATGATAAACGAGTTGAAGCTCAGTCCCGTAACAGACCCTATAATCATATTCGGCGGGTCACCGACCAGCGTGGCGACACCGCCCACGTCTGAAAGCAAGGCCTCGGACAGAAGAACCGGGATGGGATTAATGCCTATTATCTCGCATATGGCGACAGTCACAGGGGCTATCACCACCACAGTGGTAACGTTATCAATCATCATTGATACTACGGTTGTAACAACGCCGAGGAGTATGGTCAGGCGCCACGGGTCACCCATCGTCTTTTTTGCGGTGATAATGGCAAGGTATTCAAAGAAGCCTGTCTTCTTAAGCATGCCCACAATGACCATCATCGCAAAAAGCAGGCCTATCGTGTACCAGTCTATTGCCGCTACTGCCTCGCTCTGGGAATAAAAACCCATCCAGTGCCCTACGAAGCCCATGGCAACCGCGCCACAGATTCCGGCTATGGTCCGGTGAACCTTCTCGGAGAGGATGGCAATGTAAGTAACGCCAAAGATTCCACATGCCAGAATTATCGGGAGGGGGATCTTCTCCAGGCTCTCATATTTTGATGCGAGAAGATATCCTATGCCGGCGGCTACGACTATTACAAGACAATAGCCGGCAAGACGTAACAAGGAGGAGTTCTGGAGGACCCTCAGCGAGGTCTGCATTTTTTCCTACCCTCAAGTACCCAGTATCAAAGAAGTCGTACCAAGAAAAAGGCTCTAGAAGATAACATCAGAAACAGACTTTGTCAATAAAATATGGCCGGTTGAACACTTCGGAAATCTATTACGCGGCTGGGACCACCTCTATATATCTTTATATATTTTGTTTGTAGCCATGGATTTGACAAGATATATAATGGCCAACCGTTACTTGTCACCCTTTATTTCATGGGCGCCCTCGCCGGAAGGTTTTTTAAGCGTCTCTTCTCGCCCCCAGTTATCCATTGGAAACTCCTCTTCCAATATATCCTCTTCGTCATACTCCCCGGTTTCGGGGTATATTTCCTCCGGCCTCTGTTCCTGCGTGGTTGACTCCCCGCCTTCCTCCTCTTCCGCAGCCATCCCAATCACTCCCGTTCCCGATACCTGTAAGAATGGTTCACTCCACAACTTACCCTCAAGGCCGCAGGTCAGCAAAACCGCCGCAAGAAAACAGGAAATCAACCTTCCTTTGCACATACCTTTTCTTCTCTCTTCTTCCACCCGCGGGGTCTCCCGTTGTGTGGGCGTGGGTCGGCTGGATCGTTATTTCCATACGACCCAGAGGAATATACACGATGACACTACAGCGACTATTGTAAACGGAAGTCCTACCTTGACAAATTCCATAAAGGTTACCTGGACACCCCGTTTTCTAAGGATTCCGATGGCCACAATATTAGCAGAGGCTCCGACCGGGGTAATATTGCCACCGAGACAGGCGCCCACCAGCAGCCCGAACAATAACAGCATCGGTGAACTCTGCATATCCTGCCCAAGTTGCTGTGACACGGGGATCATCGCCAGGAGAAAAGGAACATTGTCAATAAAAGCGGAAAACACTACGGACAAAAACACTATCATAACAAATGTGCCAAAGACGCTGTTGCCGCTAATGCCCCGTATAAAAACCGCGATATCGTCTATCCATCCGGCGGAAATCAGTCCGCCAACAATAATAAATATCCCCATCAGGAAAAGGGTGGTGTCCCAGTCGAGGACTTTAACAAACTCCCTCATGCTGTCTCCCGATGTGGCCTTATACCACACCAGCCCAAATATGCCGAACACCATGCATATCAAACCAGCCATATATCCAAACCCCGGGTCGAGAAATGACGACAACGCCAGGGCAACCATAAGAAGCACCAGCATCCACGTCGGTACCCACGAGGTAACCTTTTCCACCTCTATCACGCCCACCGGCTGCTGGAACCTTCTAAACAAGAAATAGAGGACAAAGAATGACGCTACCGCCCCTATCTCAACCGCGAAGAATATGCTGGGCCTGCCCTGATAGAAGAAGAAGTCGTTAAAGGTCATCCCCGTCCAGCCCGCCAGGATCATACTCGGGGGGTCACCGATAAGTGTCGCCGTGCCCTGGAGGTTAGAACATATCGCCAGGGCGATGATAAACAGGCTCGGGTTTACATCCAGCCTGTCCGCAATCGCCAGTGCGATAGGCGCTGCGATAAGGACCGTAGCAACGTTTTCAGTAAAGGCCGACATAATGCTTGTCAGGCCACACACAAACAGCATGGCCACACACGTATTACTCGACCTGTTCACCAGGTGCTCAGCCAGGTATGCGGGCATTTTGGAAAACATAAAGAGTTCCGCCACAACCAGCGTGCCGACAAATATGCCCATAACGTTCCAGTTTATAGCCTCCACGGCCTCCCACGGGCCTATTGCTCCAAACAATAACAACGCCAGGGCCCCTGCACAGGCACAGTAGGCGCGACGCGCGGGAAACATAATAAACCCCGCGTATGAAAGGACAAAAACAAACAGAGAGAAATACTTTTCCATGGCAACCGTGTTTCGGCTAAAAGACAAAAGGAGACCGAAGGAAGCTTCTCTCTACCTCCGCCCCCCCTAAACAGGACACGTCAAGCAGGTCTTAACTTAATATCGAAGTTCTTTTATGTATCATATACTCACAGGGATGTCAATAATAGAAGCCTTCACCCGCAAAGGCAGGTAGCTATTATGGAATAAGTACCGAATATTACAGGGCTTAAGATGTTTTTGCAACATCTCAGGCCGCCTTCTTTACCAGCATGGGCCTTCCGGGCAAAAGGATTGATTTTTAGGTATTCACCCATTAGAATTTTACCTTCTTGACCACCATTTTGTCTGGGAGAGAAACCGTGAAAACCGAGGAAATATACAAGAAATCATTAAAACTCCACAAGTCTTACAAGGGGAAGATACAGGTCATCAGCAAGGTTCCGTACAGGGGACATCTCGACGCATCTCAAACAGGTCATCGCATTTCGTCATTCTGAGCCAAAGTCCTGAGTGTAGCGAAGGGGCGGTGAAGAATCTGACACGAAGTGTCACTCTGAGTCGAAGTCCTGAGCATAGCAAAGGAGCCAGCGAAGAGTCTAGATTCTTCGATCGTTTCACTCCCTCAGAATGACAGTGTTTTGTAGGGACAGCCCTTGTGGCTGTCCGCGGACAGGCCCGCTCAAAAAATAGCGGGTCCGCCTCTGGCGTGAGACAAACCCTGTCCCCACATTTTGCCTGATAAATCAGGCAACTACGTATCGCAATAAAAAAAGCAGGCGTTTAGCCTGCCATTTAATTCATACCTGGAACTCTTGCTTTCCAACCCCCGCGCCCTTTTAGCTGCTACCCGAGCCCTCCGGCTTTGAAAAGGTTGTAACCCCCTCAACGGTCTTCTTCTTCTCGTACGCCTCCTTCTTCTTCGCGTATCTTTCCCTCTTTTCTTTCTCCTTCCCTTCAAGGCCCAGGAGTTCTATAATCTGCTCGCCCTCCAGTATCTCAACCTCCTCCAGCTTACTGGCCAGGAGCTCTAGTTTGTCCCTGTTTACAGACAGCATCTGGTAGGCCTTCTCATAACTATCCTTTATGATCCGGGTGACCTCCTCATCGATGAGAATGGCCGTATTCTCACTATATTCCTTTTCCTGTACCAGGTCATGGCCTAAAAAGATATTGCCCGACTGTCGGCCAAACGTCTGCGGCCCGAGCTTTTTGCTCATACCGAACTTGCATACATAGTCCCTGGCCACGTGTGTCACCTTTTCAATGTCGTTGTGCGCGCCGGTAGAAATCTCACCGAAGATCAGAGACTCGGCAGCCCTTCCACCCAGCAGGACACACAGTGTGCCCATGATCTCCGACTCAGTGGTAAGGTACTTGTCCTCCATGGGCAGCTGGAGCGTATAGCCCAGCGCGGCAGAACCCCTTGGTATTATGGAGACCTTGTGCACAGGGTCCGTATTCGGCAACAGGGCGGCCACAAGTGTATGGCCGGACTCATGATAGGCCACCGTCTTTTTTTCCACCGTACTCATTACCCTGCTCTTACGTTCCGGGCCGGCTATCACCCTGTCGATGGCCTCTTCCATCTCTTCCATCTCTACGCATTCCTTATCGCGTCTGGACGCCAGCAGCGCCGCCTCGTTTACCACGTTGGCCAGGTCCGCGCCCGAAAACCCCGGAGTGCGCTTGGCGATAACCTTTAGGTCTACCTCCGGACCCAGCTTTACGCCCTTTATGTGGACCTTTAAGATTGCTTCCCTGCCGATGAGGTCGGGCCTGTCAACGGTTATCTGGCGGTCAAACCTCCCGGGCCTCAGTAAGGCAGCATCCAGGACGTCCGGACGGTTCGTCGCCGCCATAATAATGACCCCCTTCTGGGAAGAGAACCCATCCATCTCGGCCAGCAGCTGGTTGAGGGTCTGCTCCCTCTCGTCGTGTCCACCCCCCAGTCCGGCTCCCCTCTGCCGGCCCACGCTGTCTAGCTCATCAATAAATACGATACACGGGGCCTTCTCCTTTGCCTGCTCAAACATGTCTCGCACCCTGGCGGCGCCCATACCCACAAACATCTCGACAAAATCAGAACCGCTTATGCTGAAGAACGGCACTTTCGCCTCCCCGGCGACTGCCCTGGCCAGCAGGGTCTTGCCCGTACCGGGCGCACCGACCAGCAGCACGCCTTTAGGAATCTTGCCCCCCAACTTCTGAAACCGTTCTGGATAGGAAAGGAAGGCGATTATCTCTTTAAGCTCCTCCTTGGCCTCATCACAGCCTGCCACGTCCGCAAACGTCGTCTTCTCCGTTTCGCTCTCGGTATAAAGTTTTGTCTTCGCCTTGCCGAACGACATGAAGGGTGAACCCATACCCCCCATCCGCCTGAACAGAAAGAACCATATGAGGCCCATCATCGCAAGGGGGAACAGCCACCACATCAGGAAGTTCCCCAGGAAGTTGTTCTCCGCCTCCCCCCTGAAGGTGATATTGCTTGCCTCCAGCTCATCGACCAGCTTCGGGTCATGGACGGATACGGTAAAGAAAGGCACCTCCTCCCAGCCCTCACCCTCCTGGGCGGGTCTCCGGTAGCGGCCCTTTATGTAAGTCTGCCCCACGGAACAGTCTACTATCTCGCCGTTCTTAAGATATTCCTTAAACTGTGTATACGTAACCTCCTCCGACTTGGGTGTCACCATCACCTGTAGCGCATACATTACCAGCAGGAAGAGAATAAGATATCCGATGGAGAAGGTGGCCTTGGATTTTTGCTTCTTTTTTGGCTTTTTTTTCATACCTTTGTCAGGCAGTACTAATTAAATTGGCTCTACTGCAATTCCAGAAAAGTGGCGGGGAAGACCTTTTTCCTGCCGCCATCCCCACAAACGTTAATTATATGTCAAGGTTTCGCGGAAGTCAAAACAATATAAGGTGCTTTTCCATTGACATTTACCACCGTTTATGTCTAAATCGTTTTAAGCTTTTTTCGGCCGAAAATGCAGCCCACACAGGCTGTTACAAGCAGGAAATTTCTTGTCGGGGCGTGGCGCAGCCTGGCTTAGCGCGCTACCTTGGGGTGGTAGAGGTCGCTGGTTCGAATCCAGTCGCCCCGACCATTTTTGGTCTTTGAGGGCCAATTTTCCGCCCACCACACCACACTGCAGACGATAACGCGGACTTCAAATCATTAGGATTAGAATAATTGTGAAGACGCTCGACAAATCTTGCGTTTGGGGGGCGATTGGCGGTTTTATAGTTGCCGGTCTGATTGCTCTCGCATCCCTTACCGGTATCGAGGGGAATGTGTATCTGGAAGGTGTGAGAAACTTCCTGAGCGCCCTTCCACTCTTCGTGGTAATGAAGTTGTGGCCGGGTGCCCCGGAAGTCCTTCTTGCACTTACACTCTTTGTCTACTGGATCGGCCTGGGGGCACTGATAGCATGGGGTGCAGGCAAAGGACGCACCGGGAAGATAGCAGTAACCGTGGGCATCCTCGTCCTCGCCTTCGCCCACTTCGAGGCGAAACTGAACATAGAACACCAGTTAGAAGGCGCCGGAAAGGCTTTTGAGTTCTTTATCCGGGAAATCGACCGGTCGCTGCGAGGCGGGGGGGCCGGGAAATGAAATTGCCGGAGAACTCACGGTAAAACATTCAGAACACCACACCGCTAAAAACAAAAAAGGCGTGAAAGGTTTTGTGAAAAAACCTCCACGCCTTTTGTTTATCCAAAATATCACTAACAGCGCTACGAGTTTTATTTACTAATCTACTACTTCGCGTCCTCGTAGAGGCTGTGATGCTCTTTCCAGGCAGAGCACTCGAAGTTTGCGCTGCCGCTGCCGCTGGTTATCTTCATACGGCAAGCTACTACCGGTGCATGATGACCGCTGACATATACGGGCAATGTGCTGTCCACAAGGCCATACTCCGTATTCCAGGGGAAACATCTTACTTCATACTGTTTGCCGGTATCGGGCACGTTTATGGTGCAGCCAGAACCACTGGTATCGATGCACACATGAGTCTCGTCTATAGAGTTCTTTACCCTGGCGCTAAACTCGGCAGGATGACCCTTACCTGTATCCTTGTTCACCAGCTTACACTTAATGCCTGCAACAGCCTGGTCGCTGAAGGAGTACGATGCCACAGAAAAACACACAAGGCTCCCCAGAACTACAGCTCCTGCCAGCCTCAACAAACTCCTCATATCAAACCCTCCTTTCTCAGCTTGGGTCTTATTTACCTGTACAGTAAACCCCAAAAATTTCGAGCCGACATGCTACTAAATATATCCCGTCAATGTCAAGTGAAAATATGAAATCCGGGTTTGCTTGATTTCACTTGACAACGTAAGTTTTTTAATTAGAATAGATTACGAATTACCATGCGGCCCGCGACTCGCAAGCCCTATCGCCTAATATTAAGCAGAGACGGCATCTGCTATGACCAAACACCCGACGGGCAGAAACGTCCGGTCTAACGGCACTTTTGCTTACCTTTGACCAATGATATCGTGATATAAATGAAAGGGCCTTCCCGTGAACACAGTAATCAAAGCCTTAATTGTTCCCACTATGTCCATTTTAGCCCTGTCATTAGCCTTTACTTCAATGGTTCTGCATGCACAGGGAGACAGGGTAGTGGCAATCGTAAACGGCGAGAAGGTCTATAATAATGCGATAGAAAAGCGTTTGAAAAGGTTGAAAGGTACAGACCCTTCCCAGATGTCAGGTGCCAGGGATATAATCCTCAATGAAATCCTGACAGACATCGTGGTAAATCAGTTTGTAGAAAAGGAAGGGATTCGGGCAAAAGACGAAGAAGTAGAAATCGTTATCAACGGCATGCGGAAAACTCTGAGAGACAACCCCCGCTACAACGGAAAGACGCTGGAAGATATACTGTCAGCGGGGGGTACCAGTATAGAAGAGTTTAAGAAAAAGATAAACAATACCGTCGCCCTGAGAAAGTATTTCACACAAAAGGTTAATTATGACGTGCTCATAGAGCACTTTAACGAGAACAAAGATGCCTTTACCGGCGAGGAGGTCAGGGCCAGTCACATCCTTATAGATACCCAGTCCCTCAAGTCAAAAAAGGACTATGCCGCAGCATTTGGCAGGGTACATAAAATAAAGAAACAGCTTGATGACGGCGCGGATTTCGCCGAGCTTGCCAAGACAAATTCGGCCTGCCCTTCAGCTCAAAAGGGGGGAGACCTTGGGTTTTTCACCAGAAGCGGGATGATGACTGAACCGTTTGCCGCCGCGGCCTTCAAACTGAAAGTGGGGGAGATAAGCGAACCCGTTCAGACGGAGTTCGGCTTCCATATCATAAAGCTAACAGACAGAAAAGGGGGCGGGAAAGTAGTCTTTGAGGACGTTAAAGACCAGGTTGAAGAACACTACATTGACCATCAAATAGAGAATCTCATAAGGACACAACTATCCGGAGATGGAATTGAGATAAAAGGCTTTGATTAGCCGGTTACAGTTCCCCGTCCTTATAAGTCCACACCTCGGTACCTTGCCCGCTTATCTTGACAAAGACGGCCCCCGTGTCACGTGTCTGCAGTACAAGACTGCCTTCCGGCTTCTGAGCTGACAGGTCCTTTATCGAACCGGCACTTACAAGTATATAGCGAGGGCTCGCTGCCGCGTACAGGTCGGCAACATTACTTATGTAGTTACCATGGTGTGGGGCCTGGACGACGTCTGCCTTGAGGCTATATCCCGAATCCAGCAGGGCCTCTATACCACGCCTTTCTATGTCTCCGCAGAGAAGGATTCTTTTACCGCAGTATTCTATTAGCAGCACACTGGAGGTGTCGTTGCGGGAAAGCCCTTCCGCACTGCCTGGCGGATTAAGAACCTTTGCCTTTACCCTGCCCAAACCCCCGAGTTCCACCCCTTTTTCAATAACCTCAACCGAAACGCCCTCATCACCAAGAAATTCCAGGAACCTTCCAGCGCCGGGTGAATGCAAGAACTGTTCGTTCAGCAGGACCTTGCGGACGCAAAATCTTTCAACCAGGGCAGGCAACCCGTTATAGTGGTCTTCATCCCCATGAGATACGATGACAGCATCAAGCGTTCTGACACCGTTTTGCCACAGAAACGGGGTGATGACCCTCTCCCCCACGTCAGACCTCCCCCGTTTCCCGGCGTCATAAAGCACGTTCTTACCGTTGGGGAACTGGACGAACACACAACTCCCGTGCCCTACGTCCAGTTCCGTGAGCAAGAGCGCACCATCACCCTTGAGCCATACGCCGGGGATTATCTGGCCATAAACATATATATTACCCACGATAAGGCTGAGGCAGATAATGTAGCCGGGCCTTAACCCCATTACCCCCCTTAACAGAAACAACACGGCCAACGCATACAGCCCGGCAAGCCACGGCCAGGAAGGCGCAGGACTATAAAATGAGCATCCCGGTACGGAAGAAGCGAAGGAGATAATGGCCTTTGTTGCCATATCGGCACCCTGAGCCACATACGCCACAGGGGTTGCCAGGGTGGGAGATACCGCACCCAGGGGCAGTATAATAAACCCGCAGACGGTAATGACCCATATCAGCGGAAAAACAATAACGCTGAGCGGGGCCCCCAACGGTACGATTCGGTGAAAATAATAGAGTATAAGAGGTGAGGTCGCAATCCAGGCCCCAAGTGAGATACAGATGCCCGCGCGGAGATACGGCCACAGCTTATGGTACATCCGCGGGCGTTCCGCATCCACCTGGAGACGTTCCACAAACATCGATTCACCCCAGAAAAAGGTCTCTATCCTGGGCGCCAGGTAGACTATACCCAGCACCCCGGACACCGATAACTGGAAACCTATGTTAAACAGGTCGTTCGGATTCAAAATAAGCATGACCATCACCGCGGCCGCAATCCCGCTCGCGAAGTCCCACTGCCTTCTGACCAGATACGCGCCAAATATGAATATCACCATCAGCGTCGCCCTGAACACCGGCGGCTTCAGGCCCGTCATTAGCGCGTAAGTGCCGGCAAGGACAATGATTAGCAGGACGATTGCCATCTTCGGCACCCTGAGAATCTGTAAGAGCGAATAGACCGTTAACACAAGTATGCCTACGTGTAGCCCGCTTATGGCAAGGAAGTGCAAGGTGCCCGTTCTCTTGAAATCCTCTATCACCTCTCTGGGAATTTCGCTGCGGTCGCCGAGGATGAGTCCGGCCAGAGTGGTGTCGCTGCCCGGAAGGGCCGACGAATTGATGACGGCCAAAAGCCTGTCCTTGAGGCCGTATATACCGCGGAAGAGAAGGTTGCCGTGGTTTTCTCCGGTTAACTTCACGTTACCGGCATTCTCCACGCCCATTATCACACGGATGTTATGGCCTTGCCTCTGTAGATAACGTCTGTAGTCAAACTGTCCCGGGTTCCCCGGTCCATACGGGATAAAGACGTTCCCCAACACCTCTGCCACCTGTCCATAATCGTAGCGGGGAAATTCATCGCCATAAATGTTTACCAGCACCACGCCCTTTACCTCGTGCCACCCCGTCCCGGTCTCCACCCCTTCCACCCTGAGAGGGAAACGCAGGTAAGACCTGCTACCACCCCACGACTGTCTCCAGGGTAATGGCGGCGGGGCTAACTGGCGCCTGACAGGCACGTCCGCGATAACCCCGCGAAGCCGCATCAGGCTCTTGTCTTCTGTGACCAGGTTTACAATCTCGTCTGAGGCGTGAGAGTAGAAGCGCACGTAGTGGTAAGAGGCCCCTGCCAGAAATGCAGCCATAAGGCAAACAGACATGTACACCAGACCTGAACGCCATGTGAACAGGGTGCCCCAGCAGACGGCAAGTACACTGACGGCGAGGGTAAGTAGAAGAGGGAAGGGCAGCTGTACGGAGTAATCCAGAAAAATTCCCGCGGCGAACGCCAGGACAATAAAGAGGAGTGGTCTGTGCTTCATGTGAAAAAAAACTCCCCATACGGATGTCCCTGAAACCTGTCGGCGTTACAGGGTTATTTTCTATATGCCTATCGTATGACGTCCGGCCGTGTCAGCCCGTAACGCGAGCAAGGCCCCGGGTTCAGCTCCCTGACAGTGTTTCCTTTATCCTGTTGGTAAGGTCCCAGGCGTCTCTGAGGTCCCCGGCAAGCTCCTTGTAGGAATGTTCAACGAGTGGACCGCTGGGATAACACTCGTTCGCGTAATACCCGGTAATCTTGTCGCAGAACTCCACGTACCCGCCGAGGCCGTCGTCAAGCTCCGCCGCCGCTTTGATAAGAATCCTGAGTTCATGGGTATCCTGGGGACGTTTTCCGCTAACGACCAGATAGCCCTTTAGATACTTCTCCACTGCCTGATGTATGTGGAATGCGATTATGTCTGTGTAGCCCTGCCTGTCGAGCAGCAATTGCGCCGTCTCTATGTCGTGGCTTCCCCTCTCAAACCATGCGCCGGCCTGATCTTTTAATCCTTCGTCCAGCCCTTTGTCCACAACACGTCCCCCTTTTTAAGATGGCGCCCCCAGCAGGACTCAAACCTGCGGCCTTCGGTTCCGGAAACCGACGCTCTGTTCAACTGAGCTATAGGGGCGTCTTTAACCCGGTACAAGAATCCCGTCCTTATCCGGGCAATAATACCGTATTCTCAAGAAAACTCAAGATGCAAGTCACTCCGAAACGCTTACCCGTCGGTCCCGGCCCAGGCAGACGGGGAACTCTGAAAAAGTCACCCCGGTGTTATTATGTCATTCTGAGTTTTTTAAGCGAAGTCACACCTGAGGCTGGAAGCCCGCCGGTTTGTTTGGAGGGCGGATGCGCCTCCGGTGCAGGTGGGGGTGAACAATCACCCTCCCCCTACCCCCTCCCCTCAAGGGAGGGGGAAATAAGGGAAGGCCCTTCAAGCCTATGGCAATACGACCTGAAGACCTGCCAAACTGTTACCTGAGTTTTTTTGAAGAATTACACTTTGGCGTGGCTTCCCCTCAAGGGAGGGGGAAAGGTGAGCCGTTCCCGTCGGGGCAGGAGAATCAATGGGGGAAGACCCGTTCAGGTGAGGGGAATAAAGAGTCCTACGTCCACATACTCCACAAGGGCAAAAACCAAAAAGCAGTTGACAGTCAATACTGTCCCTGATATAATCCCGCGCTCCATGTTTATGTGTTTTTTAGACTTATATTTACGTTAAAGGGGCCAACCTCGGAAATGTCAATAATATCCTCTTTTTACAATAAGGCCCATTTTCTGTTCATAGTGACGGTGACGCTAGTTTTAACATGCCTGTTGCTTCCGTGTTGGAGTCTCATGGCCGAAGAGCAGATTACAGAAACAGAAGACGTAGCGCTTCTGGGACCTGAAAGTGAAATAGTCGCAGTGGTCAACGGCCAGAATCTGACCCGTGGTGCGCTCGCGGACCTGCTGATAGAGAGTTTCGGCGAACAGGGGCTCGACGTGCTGATACGAAGAGCCGTTATTTATCAACAGGCCGACACGCTGGGACTAAGCGTCAGTCCTGAAGAGGTAAACGAAAGACTGGAGAGGCTCCTTGCCAGGGAGATGGACAAGCTTATGAAGGCAAGAGGGCTTGAGAGCGAAGAGCAGCTTCAAGAGGAATTAAACAATATGGGGGTGGACCTGGAAGACTTGAAAGAGAATATGACAGATCGCCTGAGGAAGGGAATGGAGGTAGAAATACTGGCGGAAAAGATAGTGGAAACGACCGTAACCGTTACCGATGAAGACCTTGAAAGGGCTTATGAACAGCAATACGGCGAAAAGATAGAGGCAAGCCAGATTGTAGTAGACACGAGAAAAGAGGCCGATGAAGTATCAGGCAAGCTCCAGTCCGGGGCCGATTTTGAGGCCCTGGCCAGGAACGTCTCAATAGACCGTTTATCGGCCGCGGCCGGCGGCAGGATGAGGCCGTTCAGCCCCGACGAAGGGGTCTTCGGGCCAAAGGTCGCATATCTGGAGATAGGGCAGATAAGCGACATAATAAGGACCGATGACGGCTACCACATATTAAAGATAGTCGACATAAGAGAAAAGAGTTCAAAGGATTTTGAAGACGTTAAACTGGAACTGGAGAAAACCGTTATACAACAAAAGGTGCAAAAAAGGCTCGCCCCCTGGTTAGCCAGCGTGCTTGAAAGAGCAGAAGTAAAGAAATATCTCGTCACATATTAAAGACCTCCTTCCAATCGCATGAGAGACGCTAAACTAGAGACCACTCCCCAGGAATTTACCGTCAAGGTGTCCGGCCGTGTCAAACGCCTGCCCCCGTATTTGTTCGGCAAGCTCAACCAACTGAAATATGAAAAACGGAGCCAGGGAGTAGACGTCATAGACCTTGGAATGGGAAACCCAAATGACCCCACGCCGCCTCCTATCGTAGAGAAACTGTGCGAGGCAGTCCAAGACCCCAAGAGCCACCGCTACAGTGTCTCTGCCACCGGCATACCGCACCTGAGACGTGAGATTGCGCATTTCTATCAGAGGGAATGGGGTGTGGAGCTTGACCCGCGGAAGGAAGTCGTTGCCACCATCGGTTCAAAGGAGGGCATATCACATCTGTGCCTGGCACTGCTTGAGGACGGTGACATGACACTGGTGACCAGCCCGGCATTCCCGGTACACCTGCACGGACCGGAGCTGGCAGGTTCCGAAGTAACTACGATTCCTCTCAGGGACGAAAAAGAACTTCTGGCAGACATTACACGGGCCGTAGAGACCGTTCACCCCCGGCCCAAGGTGCTCATACTGAACTTTCCACACAACCCTACCGGCCGGACGGTGGAGCTTGGGTTTTTCGAGGAAATTGTCGACCTCGCGAGAAGATACAACATCATAGTAATACACGATTTCGCCTACTGCTGCCTGGGGTTTGACGGCTATAAACCCCCCAGTTTTTTGCAGGTCAAAGGGGCCAAGGACGTGGGTATAGAGTTCAGCACCTTTTCAAAGAGCTACAACATGCCCGGGTGGAGGCTGGGATTCTGTGTGGGCAACCACAAGGTTGTCGATGCCCTGGCGAGGATAAAGGGATATTACGATTACGGAATATTCCCGCCCGTGCAGGTAGCCGGCATCATCGCGCTCAGGGACTGCAGGAAATACGCGGAACAGCAGGCCCTCACTTATCAGCAGCGCCGCGACGTGCTCTGTGACGGACTCAACCGCATAGGCTGGGAGGTAGAGAAACCCAGGGCCGCCATGTTCGTCTGGGCCCCCATTCTGGAAAGATACCGTTCCATGGGCTCCGTGGAGTTCAGCTATAAGCTCCTAAACGAGGCCCGGGTATCTGTGGCGCCTGGAATAGCTTTTGGAGAAGATGGCGAGGGTTTTGTAAGATTCGCCCTGGTGGAAAACGAGTTGCGCCTGAAGCAGGCCGTACGACAGATACACAAAGCACTGAACAAATGAGACGACAGCAACACGGGAGAGCGAAATGGCAGTAACCGGAGGGCTTAAGAGCTTTGGCGGAGGGATACATCCCCCCATAGACTGGAAATCACTATCTAAGGACAAAGAGATAACACCGGCACCGCTGCCGGAAACGGCCTACGTATTAACGGCTCAAAATATAGGCGCGCCATCCAAACCCATAGTGGCCAAGGGCGATGAGGTGAAGAAAGGCCAGAAGATAGCCGAGGCCTCCGCCTTTATCTCGGCACACATCCACGCCCCGGTATCCGGAGTGGTGAAAGAGATAACGTTCAGACCCCATCCAGTTACCGGCGCGAGAACCCCCACAATAGTCATAAAAAGAGGTAATGATGACGAGTGGGCACCCGGCCTGAACGAAGAAACAGACGTAGACGCCCTTACACCGGACGACATCAGAAATATGGTAAAGGAGGCCGGCGTTGTGGGTCTGGGCGGAGCGGCATTCCCCAGCCACGTGAAATTGACCCCGCCTCCCGGCAAGACGGTTGACACTGTTATACTCAACGGCGCGGAATGTGAGCCATACCTCACCCGCGACTACCGTCAGATGATGGAAAGGCCCGGGGAAGTGATCAAGGGCCTTCGGATTATCATGAAATGCCTGGGTGTGAGCGATGCCTATGTGGGAATAGAGGCCAACAAGATGGATGCCTACGAGAAGATGAAGTCTTTCTTGGGCGACGACTCGAACATAAAGGTGGAACTCCTTGAGGTGAAATACCCCCAGGGAGCGGAACATCAGCTGATAAAGTCCATAACGGGCCGCGAGTTCAAACCCAGCCAGCTGCCCCTGGAGGCAGGTTGTGTGGTACACAACATCAGTACCGCCTATGCCATTTACGAGGCCGTGAAGTGGAAGAGGCCCCTCATAGAGCAGATAGTGTCGGTTACGGGCGACGGCGTCGAAAACCCCGGAAATTTCCTCACCCGGATAGGGACGCCGGTGGAGACGCTGCTATCCCTGGCGACCATGAAGGAAGACGCGAACAAGTTGATCTTCGGAGGCCCCATGATGGGCATAGCCCAGCAGAGCGCCGCCGGTAACACCATAAAGGGTACGGGCGGTATCCTGGTTATGCGAGGGGCCGAGACCTGGGAGTTCCGCGCGTGTATCCGGTGCGGGAAGTGCATTGATGCCTGTCCGTATGGCCTGAACCCCAGCTACCTGAGTATATTCTGCGAGGCCGAAAACTTCCAGGGTGCCATGGAGTACAACCTCATGGAGTGCAAGGAGTGTGGATGCTGTACCTACACATGTACCTCCAGGAGACCCATCGTCCACCTGATAAAGATGGCCAAGTACGACCTGGGCCGAGAGAGGGCCCGGGAACAGGCCAAACAAAAGTCTAAAGGAGCCGAAAAACAAACAGTGGCCGCGAAATAAGGAAGTCTTTTTCTTAGCGAAGTTTTTTTCTATAAAAGTTTCCCCCTCGGCAAAGAGGGACCTTTAACCTGAGGAGCGCTTTGATGGCGGAGACACCGGAAAGAATTGGGTTAATTGTCAGTTCCTCTCCCCACATCCGAGGTCCTGAAGACATACCCAGGGTAATGTGGACAGTGATAGCTGCCCTGATACCCGCGGGCCTGGTGGGTGTTTATGTCTTTGGTTACTATGCCCTCGCAACCATCTTCCTGTGCGTGGCAAGCACCCTCGCAACGGAGGCGGCCTGCCAGAAACTCAGGGGCAGGCCCGTTACAATCACGGACGGCAGCGCCGTCATAACGGGAATACTGCTGGCGTACGTGCTGCCACCCAGTGTCGCGTGGTACATCCCAGTGGTGGGCGGGGTATTTGCGATAGCCGTGGTAAAACATACCTTTGGGGGATTGGGAAACAATATATGGAATCCCGCGCTTGCGGCCAGGGCGTTCCTGCAGCTTGCCTATCCGGCGGCCATTAACTCCGACTGGCGCAGCCTTGAGAATGCGGGAGTCCTGCAGAATATAACACTTACAGACGAGAACGGCCAGCTCATAGGCGCCGTCACCCGGGCCACCCCGCTGTTCAAAGAATCGGGGTGGGAGCAGTATGACTACATGAGCATGCTTATCGGCAACATCCCCGGATGCATCGGAGAGACGTCGGCCGTCGCGCTGATGTTGGGAGGGTTTTACCTGATTTACAGGGGATACGTGGACTGGAGGATTCCGCTGGGTTTCATAGGCACGGTGTTCATCCTGACACAGGTCATGCCGTCGAGCATAGAGGCGCCCTGGGCCAACGACCCCTTCTACCACGTCCTGGCCGGAGGGCTTATGCTCGGGGCCTTCTTCATGGCCACCGACATGGTAACCACGCCTCTTACCAAAAGGGGCATGGCCATCTTCGGCATCGGCTGCGGGGTACTTACCGTGTTAATCAGGTTCTACGCCGCATACCCTGAAGGGGTGTGTTACGCTATACTCCTCATGAATACCGTCACACCGCTTATTGACAGGTACACACAGCCTAGACTCATGGGAGTAGGAAAGGCCGCTTCGGGAGGAAAGGGATAACCATGGGCAAGAGACTGCAATACACTCTGGTACTGGGCGTCATAGCTATGGTTACGTCCGTCGGCGTAGGCGCCACCTACGTCTTAACAAAAGACCGGATAGCCCGGAAGGAAGCGGACCGGCGAATGGAGGCCCTCCTGACGGTCATGCCGGGGATAGCCGGTGACCCCGTGCAGCTAACGCCTCCTGAGACGGCCCCGGAGGACAGGGTGTTCAAGGGCCAGGACAAAGACGGCAACGTGGTGGGTTACGCCGCCCTCGGCAGGTCTCAGGGATACTCCAGCACGTTGAAGGTGATGGTCGGTCTTACGCCGGACAAGGACAAAATCCTGGGAATCAAGGTGCTGTATCAGGCGGAGACGCCCGGCCTGGGCACGAGGATAGTGGAGATTGCCACCACCAAGACCCTCTGGACCATGATATTCGGCGGAGAAAAGGCCGCCGCCACAGAAGAGGCAGTAAGCCTGACACCCTGGTTCTGCGACCAGTTCAAGGGCAAGACCCTGAACCAGCTTGAAGTGGTGAGGCAAGAGGATCCGGCCAAAATCACCGCCATAACCGGCGCCACCATAACCACCCGCGCGGTGGTAAAGGCCGTGGAAAACGCCATCGCAAAGGTAAAGAAAGCGCCACAGCCGTAGCAACCCCGGACCGGGGTCAAGAGCGGTTTTTCAGTCTACAAATTATCCCGCATTTCTCCCGTCATTATGAAGGTACAAGACGGAGAAAAATCTGCCCTGCCCGCAACGGTGTATCAAGACAGACTTCATATGTTCCCTTGGTCTAAAACAATTTGTAGCGGCAGAGTTTACTCTGCTTCAACGACCGTAAAGGTCGTTGTCTACCATAATTGTCGAGCAAGCTCGAACGAAAGTGAGACCTGCCTCTGGCACGGCTCGACCACTACAGAAGGACTTTATTTGTGTAGCGTGCCAGCTTGCTCCCACGCTACATTACCGCCAACCTCCCCAGCGTGCCCCTTCGCTATGCTCAGGGTTTTGGCTCAGAATGACGTAAGATACCGGGGTAGCTTTGGGTGTGGCACAGTTGTTAATTCTTTGCGGTCTGGAGTTGTTCCAGGAAGGCCTCGATGCGGGTCTTTAGCTGGCCCTCGTTCTGGCGGCCATAGTCGCAGGTAAGGTGTAACACGGGGACGTTGTGCTTATCAAATTCCTTCTTGATGAGCGGATAATCGTAGAGCGAGTGGTCACAGAATTTCAGGCTGTGATAAATCGCCCCATGGATAGACATCTCCTGGATCTTCGTGAGTACGTTACTTATCCTCTCAGAGGCGTTCACCATCCTTGAACAGGGAGACCTCTTCAGATACCTGTTTGCCAGCGACATAAACGGGTCCCCGTTGACCTCGACCAGCACGTCATAAAACCTGGTGCCGCTGCACAGGTCGTCGGCCACTACCCTGGCCCCCGCGTCCTCAATAATCTTCACTATCGCCTCGTCCTCCAGGATGCCGCCCCATATTAAAAGCCTGGGCGCGTTGTTGGTGTCCTTCACCCGCCTCTTATCCTTCATAAGCAGCTTCAGGTAATCGGTGAACTTCTCGGGCACGGCATTGATACCCTGTTTGAGGAGTGAAAACACCTCATAACCGGAGTGGCTGAGGTACCCGCTCCAGCACCTGTGCAAGAAGAGTTTTACCCGCTTGCGCATCCTGTTGTAGCGGTTTATGCTGTCCTTAATCTCCTCGTTGGTGATACGCCGTTTGGAATGAACCTCCAGTTTTTCCTTAAAGTTTACGATAAGTTTGGCGAAGTATTCGACGGCGGCATCGTCGTTGGTCTTGGGCATGTCGATGATGTAGTTAAACTTTTTGTCTCCGTCTATGGCACGCCAGGCGTCGTAGAGCCTTCTCATGCCGTCGCATGAATTCACAAAGACCATCCCCTCAAGGTCGTCCAGCGCCCCGGAAAGTTTTTCTTCCATGACCGACTTGATGTAAGAGCAGAGGTTGGCGCATAGATGCTCCTCGGCGGCCCCGTCACAGTTCTCCGCGCCCTTTATCCGGACCGGATGGAAGCCCGCCGCGCGTATTATCTCAACCGGGGTGTACGTGCAAAGATAGCCTATCCTGGGAAGGGTGTCATCTTCAAGGGAGGCTCCTGCTTTAAGGATGCTCTGGGCGTTTGAACCCTTCTCCGCCTTCAGCCCTGAGGAAACAGTTCGCGGCTCGGCGGCAGCGCCGGCAGTCACCTTCTTTTTCTCAGTCCTCTCAACGGCTTCCAGGCCGATAAGCGCGGCCCCGACGGCCCCTGTTATCTGAGGCTCTTCGGCTATCCTGAACTTTACCCCCAGGAGCTTCTCCAGCTCCTTGACCATACCCACGTTCTTCGCCACACCACCGCTCATCACTACCTGCCCTTCTACGCCCACGCGCCGGACCTGTGCGGCAATCCTCTTGGATATGGCCATATGCAGCGCACGGCATATATCCGGCACCTTGTGGTCGGCACCGATAAGAGAGACCACCTCGGACTCGGCAAAGACCGTGCACAGACTGCTTATAGACAGCTTCCCACTCCCCTCCAGCGACAGAGGCCCCATCTCGTCGAGGTCTATCTCCAGCGTCCTCGCCATTACCTCAAGAAACCTGCCCGTGCCGGCGGCACATTTGTCGTTCATCACGAAATCGAGGACGCTGCCGTTGGGGTCTACCTTAATGACCTTTGAGTCCTGCCCGCCTATGTCTATAACGGTCCTGGCGCGGGGGAAGAAGAAATGAGCGCCCTTTCCGTGACAGGTTATCTCAGTGACCACTTCGTTCGCGAAGGGTACACGTATCCTTCCGTAACCTGTGGCAACCACATACCTTATGTCCTTTTCCAAAACCCCCGTGGTTGCGAGCATACTGGCCCATATCTTATCCGCCGCCTTTTTGCTGCTGGCACCGGTGGCAATTACCTCAGAGGCAATAACCTCCTTCTTATCATTCATCAGCACGGCATCCGTTGACAGGGAGCCAATGTCTATGCCAACGCAGAGCATGAGCGGATTGTCCTCCTCCTAAAAATCATAAACCCCTCCTCAAGATTACGGCAACACCCGGCAGGAACTATTATGCAACTGGTAGAAGCGAATAATAGCAGACCACGTTTCTCATTGTCAAGAATGTATTTTTGTTTCTTCCAGTTACCCTTTGTGTATCCAAATGTGCTTGCAAAAAATCGGCCATAATGCTATTTTCGTGTCGTATTATAAAAAGAAACGACATCGAATTATATGAAGGGAAGCCATGCCTATCGTTAGCATTTCAAAGGAGATAGAAACAAACGGCTATTCAGATTGCCGCGACATAACCCCTGAGGTCGAGAAGGCCGTAAGGGACTCAGGCATAACCTCCGGCCTGGTAAACGTCTTTATACCGGGCTCAACGGCGGGCGTAACCACCATAGAGTTTGAGGACGGGGTGGTCAGTGACCTTTCCGGCGCAATGGAAAGGCTGTTCCCAAAAGGGATGTCCTACAAGCATAATGAGCGCTGGCACGACGGAAATGGTTTTTCTCATGTGAGGGCCGCGTTCTTAGGGCCTTCTCTTACCGTGCCTTTCACGGACGGAAAGCTCCAACTGGGCACGTGGCAGCAGATTGTACTGCTCGACTTTGACAACCGAAAACGCGAACGCCGCTACCTGATAAATGTTATGGGGGATAATTAAACGGGATTGGCCGCAGCGCAGGGTTTTTGGCAGACCTTTGGATGGACGTGTTGCCTCGGATAGTGTGACTCAGTCGCTGCAAATGCGCACAGGGAGCTTCCCCTCTTGGCTCGCATATCGGCCTGGAATCAAAGCCCTTGCTGCTCAGATTGTCACATCCTGATCCTGGATAACACCCGGGTACTCAACCTAATGCGCGTGTCCCCTGGGAAAGTAACGGTGCAGCCACTCGCCCGTTACGTGCCAGAGGCCTACAGCTATCTTCTTTACCCAGTGTCCAAGGAAATATACGGTGAGTACCAAGCATAACAGTATGGCAAATACCAGTATAGATATTTCCACTCCCATGTCTCTTTCCCTCCATATATATTATACCACAGTTGTGATAGAGAGGATGAAAAGCCCGGTAGTCCATTAGTGAGGCCGTTGCGCCTTTGTGCAAAGACGGGTAAGCTGTGTCGTGGGGGCGAGTACGGGTTCCGTGTGAGTTCTCTCTATTCGCCGGAGAGAGCGGGGTCGCTGGCGGTTTTACTTCTCCGGCATACCCGGCTGGGAGAGGGGAGCATGACTTCAAGAAGGATTATTGAAAGTCTTCAATTTCTGTCTTTGTTATTACGCGTTTCCAACCGTCCTTAAATATCGGCCAGCCTGTAACACTCACCCCGTCATCCTTTAGCATCACCTGCTCGGCCCTGTCGTTGACGGCCTTCATGCACTTTGTTTCCAGAGGGAATACCTTTTTTGCACGTGTTGCATAAGAACTCTTTCTCCTGTAAAGCTTACCGTTATCGAAGATAGTTATTATAAGGGGTTTGAAGTCCACCATGCGGTATGCAATAATTTCGTTGCTTGCGGTAGAATAGAGATTCTTCAATGCGGTAAGATCAAATTCCGTGGCCTCGGCGTCTCTGTGGAACCAGTCCCCGGGCAGCAGCAGCGAGACGGCCATATGATTACTTGCATCCTCGACGTAGCCCTGTCCAACCTTACCTGCCAGCATCATCTCGCCTATCTCGTGGGCTACGGTGAAATGCTTCCTGACCGACATCCCGGGGTTATTACTGCCCAGCATAATTACGCCTATGCCCCACCTGCTCCTGCTATAGCCTCTGGTGCCGAGTTCGCGGTCTATATGCACAGAGATGCCAAGCGCCTTTGCCAGGGCAAAGGCGTCGACAGGGGGGCCTTTGACATTGAGTCTTGAAAGTAGCGTCCTAGCTTTGTCTTCCACCATCTCGACGATGTCAGGCCATTCTGTAAGCTCGACCATGCTCATTCAGGGCCTACACATTTAGGGAAAGCGAGTGGAAAAACGCTATTTTACTGGCCTTTATCTATGGAGTCAAGGAGGGATAAAAGCAGCGGACGGTTTGGGCCAATGAGGATACGCTTACATTTCTCCACGGCGTCGTTTTCCTCTATATGCCTGTTAACCCAGTACTCCGGGTCTACAGGAGAACCGCCGTAACCTCTTATAGAGGAAAGTTCATCAACGTCTTTTTGTGTGAAACCCATGAGCTTCTCGGGGTTTGTCTGGAAGTATTTCCTGAAATCCTCCGTGAGTGATGCCAGGTCGATAGCTTCACCCGTATCAGACATCATCTTCCTGGGCTTACTGTAGTGAACCCTGTCAAGGGGTCCGGGAGGGTAGCCTTTGCTATCATCTAGCAGATAATCCACCGTTACGCCAAAGGCCCTCGATATTTTTATAGCCGATTCGCCCTTTGGTTTCCTGTTCAATTTCTCGTATGCCTGATAAGTGGAGATGGGTATTTCGGACTGTCGTGCCGTCTCAGACCTGTTCCAACCCTTCTCCGCTCTGAGATGTCTCAGTTTTTCTGTTATCGTTATCGCCATAGCTCAATAAACTCCTATCATCTAAGGTGCTTCACTCTTTGATGCGCCAGTGGCTGGCCCCTATAAATATTATTTAGCTTTTTGCTACTTTCTTCAAACTTAATTTAATTATTGTATTATCCTGCATCATAAGTTCAACGAAAATCACGTTTTACTGAAAATATTCTTTAAGTAAACACTGACTTTTTTGGTGATATTTGCACACACGACAGCCCGCTTGCCAGCTTAGTGTAAAAAATATATGTATGTGTATTGCGGTGGGGTGGGGAATTCTGCCAGCTTTTACGAAGTCTCCCTCATTTTTTCAAGTATTCTCTCAGGTACTTACCGGTGTAGGAATCCCTCATCCGGGCAATCTTTTCCGGCGTGCCTGTACCAACTATGTGGCCTCCTTTCTCTCCACCTTCAGGGCCAAGGTCTATGATGTGATCGGCACACTTAACGATATCGAGATTGTGCTCTATAACGATTACCGAATGGCCCTCACAAATCAGCCTCTGAAAGCAGTCAAGCAACTTCCTTATATCGTCAAAGTGCAGGCCGGTAGTAGGCTCATCAAAGAGAAAGAGTACGTCCTCCCGGCCTCTTTGTGCCAGGAAGCTGGCCAGTTTCAGCCTCTGTGCCTCTCCCCCCGAAAGAGTAGTTGCGGGCTGGCCGAGGTGAAGGTACCCCAGTCCAGTGTCCTCCAGGCATCGCAGGGCATTGACCGTAGCGGACGAACCTTCAAAAAATTTCTTGGCCTCCTCAACCGTCAATTCGAGAACATCATGTATGTTCTTCTCCCTGTACTTTATGTCTAACACGTCCCTTCTAAACCGTCTGCCACGGCATTTTTCACAGGTAACAAAGACGTCGGCAAGAAACTGCATGTCCACCTTGCGGTACCCCTCCCCCTGACAGTTGTCGCACCTGCCGCCGGCAACATTGAAGGAAAACGCGCTCGGCGTTAAATTCCTTATCCTGGCCTCTCTTGTCGACGCAAAGAGTTTACGTATCTCGTCAAACGTCTTCATATACGTAATGGGGTTTGACCTGGGAGTTCGTCCTATCGGCGACTGGTCTACTAACATCACATCACTAATATTTTCTATGCCGACGACATCTTGATGCTTCCCTACCGTTCCACGATACCCACCAAACTTCTTTCTTAAGGCGGCATACAGCGTGTCTTCCAGCAGCGTGCTCTTTCCAGAACCGGACACACCCGTCACACAGACAAACATGTTTAACGGAAACGTTACGTCTATGTTTTTCAGGTTGTTCTGGCTTGCGCCCTTCAGGACTAAAGCCCCGCCAGCAGGCCTCTTCCTGACGGCAGGGACGTCGATGGTCCTTCTGCCGAGGAGGTAGTCGCCCGTAAGTGAACCGTTCCTCTTCGTGAGTTTCTCAATCGGACCCTGATAAACGACATGTCCACCCTTCTCTCCAGCCCCCGGCCCCAGGTCTATCAACTGGTCTGCTGAGTTTATGATGTCCCTGTCGTGCTCCACCACTACTATGGTGTTGCCCAGGTCCCTCAGGCTCTTGAGTGTGGTTATCAATCTCCTGGTATCTTTCGGATGAAGACCGATACTCGGCTCATCCAGTATATACAACACGTTAACGAGAGCGGACCCCAGGGACGTTGTTATATTTACCCTCTGGGCCTCACCTCCGGAAAGCGTCCTCGTAAGACGGTCAAGCGTAAGGTACCCAAGACCTATCCTGACCATGTAATCAAGCCTTTTTCTTATCTCATGGAGAATAAGCTTCGCCACCTCTTCCTCGTAATCGGTAAGCTTTATGTCCCGGAAGAAGTCACGGGACCGCTCTACCGTCAGGGCGCAAACGTCACCCATAGTGGCCCCGTTTATCTTCACGTTCCGGGCCTTGGGGTTGAGCCTTGTACCATTGCAGTCGAGGCATATAACATAACTTCTGTACTTGCTCAGGAAAACCCTGACGTACATCTTATACTTCTTGCGTTCGAGCCAACCGAAGAACTCCCGAATGCCACAAAACTTCGGTGTGCCATCCATAATAAGCTCCACCTGTTCAGCCGTCAGCTTATGGAACGGGACATCAAGCGGGATGTTGTAATCGGGAGCGGCGCACTCCAATTCTTCGTTTAGATGGCAATAGGCGGGCGTGCTCCAGGGCTGTATGGCGCATTCACGGATGGACTTCTCCCTGTCCGGCACGACAAGGTCCATATCTATTTCAATGGTGTTACCGAAGCCCTGACACCTGGGACATGCCCCTATGGGACTGTTAAAGGAAAAGAGGTTGGGTGTGGGTTTAGGGTATTCAATCCCACAGTAATCACAATAAAAACGGTTGCAGAACCTTAGTTCTTGTCCTTGTCCCATGTCCAAAAGGCATATTCTGAGATGTCCCGCACCCAGCCGGAAAGCCGTTTCCAGGGCATCCGCGAGGCGCTCTCTTATCTCCGTTTTCACCACCAGTCTGTCCACCACCCCCTGCACGCTCCCGGCGCGGCGGAGATTAAACCCTGGCTCCTCTACAAGGTCAACCAGCCGGCCGTCAGACCAGAGTCTCACCAGGCCCTGCTCTTTAAGAAGGGCGGTCTGCTTTTTACTGGAGAGCCTGGGGCTGACGGTGAGAGGAAAGGTAACCAGGAACCGGGTGCCCCGGTCGAGAGACAGGACCTTTTCAACGACCTGTTCTACTGAATTACTTTCTACCATGCGGCCGCAGCCCTCGCAGCAGGTCTTCCCAATGCGGGCAAACAGTAGCCGGAGGTAGTCATTCAGCTCAGTAGCGGTACCAACCGTGCTTCGCCGGCTTTTTACGGGGTTCTTCTGCTGGATGGCTATGGCGGGCGGGATGCCTTCGATGTGGTCGACGTCCGGCTTGTCCATCCTGTCCAGAAACTGTCTGGCATAAGTGGAGAACGTCTCCACATATCGCCGCTGACCCTCGGCAAACAGGGTGTCAAAGACCAGGCTGGACTTTCCCGAGCCGGAAACACCCGAGACCACCACAAACTTCCTCAGGGGTATTTCCACGTCTATGTTCTTCAGGTTATGCACACGGATACCCCGTGCTATGATGGATTTTCCCCTGCTACTTTTGTGGTTGGGCATTCGTGGTTTCGGCATCGTGTCGGGGCAGAGTCCTTCTTGGTGTGTCTGGATTGTGAGGCCTTTACTAAACATCACGTATTAACATCTTTAATCCCTGGCGCAGGCGTTTTCGCCCTGCAAAAACCGCTAAATCTGTCAGTCACGTCTCGACAGATTTTGGGAATACACCGTTACCCTTTACCGTCGGGTGTGACATATCCTTCTATTTGCATTTGATAGAGCCTCCAGTACTCGCCTCTCTTTTGTACAAGTTCATCGTGCGTCCCCATCTCTACTACGCGGCCCTCGTTAAGTACCACTATCTTGTCGCAATTTCTTACCGTGGATAGACGGTGGGCGACCACAAAGGTGGTCTTCCCTTTCATGAGGTTGCCCAGGGCATCCTGTACAATCTTCTCTGATTCAGAGTCGAGGGCGCTGGTGGCCTCATCCAGTATGAGGATAGGCGCGTTCTTGAGTATTGCCCTGGCTATAGCGATTCGCTGCCGCTGCCCTCCTGACATCCTGACTCCCAACTCACCTACCTCTGTGTCATAACCCTTTGGCAGCATGCTGATGAAGTCATGTATATATGCGGCCCTTGCCGCCGCCTCCACCTCCGCCATACTCGCATTCCTCTTACCGTAGCGGATGTTGTCTGCGACGCTCCTGTTAAACAGAAAGGTTTGCTGTGTAACAATGGCAATGTTATTCAGGAGGGAATCGCTCCTTAAGAACCGCACATCCTGCCCGTCAATCTCCACGGTGCCGCGGCTGCTTTCGTAGAAACGTGGTATGAGATTCAGGAACGTGCTCTTGCCGGAACCACTCTCCCCTGCAATGGCCACTGCCTGGCCTTTCTTCACCGTAAGGTTTATGTTGGAAAGCACCTTTATGTCATCGTATGCGAAGTCAACGTTTTTGAAGGCAATCTCCTTCTCCACGCCGTTGAGCGGTACGGCCTGTGGGTGGTCCTTTATCTGTGGCTCGTGGTCGAGCAGCTCGAAGACCCGTCCGGCCCCCGCCAGGGACTCCTGGAGCCTTGAATAGCTCCGGGAGAGAAGCTTGGTGGACTTGAAGGTGAGTGTACTTGCGGCTATGAACCCCCCAAGTTCTCCCAGACCCACGCCGCCCGCTGTCATCACATAACCCCCTATTATCACCATCATGCCCAGCCCTACGGCATACATTGCCTGGTTGGTGCTCTCGTTAAGTATGGCCGCCTTACTTACCCGCATCCTATTCCGGAAAAATTCATCGTTAATCCTCTGGAATTCACGGCTCTCCTCACGTTCCATCTTGTATGACTTGACTATGCGGACTCCCGCAAGCATCTCTCTCAATGCCTCGGTAAGCTGGGCCATGCGCACCAGGGTAGCCTCACCATGTTTCCTTACCTTCTTGCCAAAGATTAAGATGGGCAGCAGGAAGAACGGCAGGGCTATAATGGCCAGCAGGAACAATTTCCAGCTAAAGTATAAAGCCAGTCCGAGACCGCAGAGAAAACGCATAGGTTGGAGCACAACGTCGCCAAAAAGCACTATGAGGCCCTGCTGTGTCACCTGGAGGTCGTTTACCACCCTGGAGAGAAGTTCACCGCTTTTTCTGTTGTCAAAGAAACTTAGCGATTGAGAAAGCAGTCTCTCACACATACGGTTGCTTATGTCGACATACACCCTCCATATCACGAAATGTTTCAAATAGTTTTGGAAGTAATTGGACAGGAAGATTATGGGTGCCAGGATAATGGCCAGTATGCCGATATTTACGAAGGAGCTGGTCATCGTCCTAACCCAGGCCCTGAGCTCCTTTACCTGAGTAACGTCCTGAAGGCCTTTTTTAAGGTCTTTCTCCAAGCTCCAGACAGCGCTATTCTGCGCCCCGGTTTGTGTGCCTTCTGCCACGGGCGAGACGACACGTGTCTCTTTCTCCGAAAACTTGTCAAGGACCGGTTTTATGAGCGCCAGCTGTGCCCCGGCAGCAATCGTATAAAGCACCATAAACGCAAGGGCGACCACGGCCGTCTTCCAGTAGGGCTTTATAAAGGAGAAGAGCCTCAAACACTCCAAGCCCATGATTTTGTATGATATGTGCGGCATTATTTGTGTTTATCTAATTTGGTCTTTTAACCAGACGTTCGTTCTTTTTGTCCGTTGTCCGGTCGTCCGGCCGGCGCGGCACCCCGTGGCTACAGGAATTTTTGTATGGACAAGGTTCTTCCCCGCAGCGTAAACGAGGAAGTTGTATCTGCGGGAGGGACAGCCGTAAGGGTCGTCCCTGCGCCACTCCGGCAACAACCCCAGTTTCTCATAGCCAGGGTAATTCATTACAATATAACTTATCACAGCTGTTGTCAATATAGTAAGGATACGTTGCTCAAGGCGTGAGCCTGCCATTTTGGCCCGGCGGAAACCCCCTTTACCTTATGTTTTCCCTAAAAAACCCTTCCTGGGTGTTTCGCTAAATCCCACAAGAGCAAAGCGTTATGCCCCTACGTGGCGCATTGAAAGCCAGACCCGGATTATCGTATGTATCCATCTTCTCTGCCGCGGAGAAAGCAGTCGCCGTCTCCACATTCATGGTAACAAGCGTTTATCTTTTGACACCCCCATCGCCCGATACGGACTTGCTTTTATTGAGGGCTTTATGGTAACTTTTCTATAGAGGCAATAGTGCAGGCAAGGCAGAACGCTCTCAGGTAAAATCACGGTACCTCTTTATAGAATTGACAGGGTACGATTGCCATGAAACTCATAATTACCATTCTGTCCGCTATCTTTCTTATTGAAATAGTGCCCGCAGCCCTCGGTGAGGAGGAGATTCGTCACTCAACGTTGGGTACAGCACCAAAAACAGTGACAAAAGAGGCGGCGCTATACAATCTCGCCAACGAGCTAACAGAATTGCTGGAGTCTATGCGTTATGTTGTTGCAGTGAATCAGGTTCTGATAAATTCTTGTTCTGAGGGACACTACGACTTCAAGGGTCTTACTCCTGACCTCGTAGTCACCAAGATATGTAATGACTTCTATCCGAGGACAGGCATCATCATAAAGCAGACAAGCCGGATGGTACGGAACCCCAAGAACGCTCCGGACAAGTGGGAAGAAAAGTCCCTTGAGATGTTCGATGTCTTAAACTACCCGAAAGGGACGGCCCATACGGAGTTTACTACACGCCACGGGGAGGAGGTCTACCGCTTTATCAAGCCCATATACATCACCAAGACCTGCCTGCGATGTCATGGCCCAAGGAAAGAGATTAGCGAAGACCTTCGTGAGTATCTGGACACCCATTATCCCAACGACATGTCCACCGGTTACAAGGAGGGAGAACTCCGCGGAGGCATAAGCATAACCATACCGGTAGCCGGACAATTCTGAGGGACGCCAACTCTTCATCAGATGTGCCGTCTCTGAAAATGCCATATCTCACATGCTGGTCAGGAACACCACAAAGGTTTACACAGGCAAAAGGACCTAACTGGGGCATGCGAACATGAAGGGCATCACCCGCTTCGGCAGAAACACCTTTCTCTGGTTCTTGCTGGTAGCCCTCCTCCCGCTTACGGCCGTAGGTGTCACCACCTACATAGACCTTCGACTCCACATTAAGGGTACGGCATTTGATGATCTTCAGCATGATGCCCATAAATATCGTGACCACACTCAAACCTTCCTTAATGCGTGGCTCTGGACGGCTGAAGCCTTCTGTTCAGACGGCTTCATTAAAGACGCAGTCCTGGAAATTACCAGCGGTACGGGTAATAAGTCTGACATAGTTAAACAGTTAAATAAACACCTGCGCATAAGCAAGAAGGATCTTTACCGCGATATATCTGAGGTCTTCATACTTGATGAAAGCGGAATAGTCATCGCGTCCTCTAACGACGTGGAGGTAGGCGAGAACCTCTCAAGGATGGCTTATTTCAGGAAACCTTTTATCAATCTTGAGGAAACAGGCGGCAAGTTCGCGGGGGAGGTCGAATCACAAGCCGTCCCGGGCCGGTTTCATCTGGTATTTTCTCATATACTTAAAGACATGGACTACCAGTTGCCTGTAGGCGTCCTAGTGATGAAGGTCAAGTTAAACTCCCTTCAAATTATCACTAAACCCAGCGTCGCGACATTTACAGACACGACAAACACCGAATTGTTGGCCACGGCCTATATTACGAATAAAGATGGATGGCTATTAGCCTACTCCTCCCCTCCAGGTCAGGAAACGAGCAGCCAGCATATTGATACCAAGAACGTATTTCGCGTATTCGAGACGGGGACGGAATCGGTCGGAGAATACAAGAACTACCTGGGCACCGAGGTGCTGGGTGCCACGCTGCTCGTAAGTGAAACAGATTGGGCTGTGACTACAGAGATAAACGCGCATGAGATACTTGCGCCCCTGAGGAGACTTGGGTATATGTTTGGAGGTATTGCCGGTTTCTCACTACTACTCATATTCGGCCTGTCCTTCGCAATCTCCCGCGGCATAAACAAATCTATCAAAGAGCTTATACTCGGGACGGAAAGGATTGCAACGGGAGATTTGGATTACAAAATATCGCTGAAAAGAAAGGATGAGCTGCGAACGCTCTCTGATTCGTTCAACACTATGACGCATTCGCTAAAGACATCTAACGAAGAAAGGGAAAGGCTCTTTTCTGTCGTCGAGAAGGCGAAGATTGAGTGGGAAAACACCTTTGACTCCATCCATGACGCCATATTAAGCTGCGATGCCAATCACAAAATAATCAGGGTCAACCGGGGTGCGTCCAGGATACTCGGCATTGACCTGAACGAACTGATTAACATGAAATGGCATGACGTAGTGGGCAAGCTCTCCGGCTTCGAGCAACTGGCCCGGGACGCCCTGGAAGGTCTGGAACCATTGAGCCGAGAGGTGTGTGACCGTGAAAAGGACAAGACATTTCTGGCAAGCATATACCCCATGGTCGGCAACGATGGCACATTCCAGGGTTCTGTGCAGATACTGCACGACATCACCGATATTAAGAAGGCCGAGATAGAGCTTGAGGAACGGCGCGTAATCGCGATGGCAAAATTGGCGGAACTGGCCGAGAAAAGAGACCTGGAGACTGGCCACCACCTGATCAGGATCAGAGGCTACTGCCAAGTTCTGGCCGATGAGCTGAGGAAACAGCCCAAATACAGCGGTATCATTGATGACCAGTTCATAAAATCCCTGCCCGACGCCAGCATGCTGCACGACATAGGCAAGGTCGGGATACCCGACTCGGTGCTCTTAAAACCCGGACGCCTCGACCCGGAAGAGTTTGCGATTATAAAGACCCATACCGTTACGGGTGACGAGGTGCTCGCAGGGCCGGAGTACTTTAAGATGGCAAGGGAGATATGCCGGCATCACCACGAGAGGTACGACGGGAAGGGTTACCCGGACGGTCTGAAAGGAGAAGATATACCGCTTTCGGCCCGGATTGTCACACTTGCCGACACCTACGACGCCATTGTTTCAGAAAGGCCGTACAGTAAATCGAGGACACATGAGCAGGCCCGCGCCATAATCCTCCAGGAGTCGGGCAAGCAGTTCTGCCCCGACGTGGTCAGGGCCTTCATCGGCAGGGAGAATGACTTCCGGGCGCTGAGCAGAAGCACTCCCGGATGAGACGCTTACGGCTGCCGGCCCTGCAACAAACACGGTTAAGAAGAAAACGGGCTGGTAATGTCCTTTATCGTAAACACCTTGCCCAACTTGTCCATTCTTTCCCGGCTCTCCACCGTAATCACCAGCGTGCCGACCTTGCTGTCAAGGGTGACGTTTTCCGACTCTCCCTTTCGCAGTACGGCCTGGAAACTGGGCGACCACTCATAATCGTCCACAGTCGGTTGAAAACCGCTGCTTATGGCCCTGGCCAGTGTGGAACTCTCCGGTATCATGAATGTCACGGCAACTTCACCGGTGGGGACCAGTTCCTGCTGGTGCACTGAGACACCGGGCGCGGTGGCGACGTTGAACTCGGGTACCAGGTTGGGTAGCTCCGAGAGCGTAACCGGTGTATCTTTAAAATAAGCCCAGCACTTCGCCACCCTCAATACCGGTTGTGATTCCTGGCTTTTATCCCATTCATAGTGCACCCTGAACAAAAACTTCTTACCGTCTTTTTCTACGGGAAAGACGTCATCTATGGGTATGTCCGGGCGGGACCATAACTGCGGCCGCACGTTGTCTATATCCTCCACTGGAAAGAACCAGTACCTTCTGGAATGATTTTCATCGATGTAATAATGTGATGGCTCGCCCATTTTTGCCCGCACCTCTTCCTTGGTAGCGCCCAGGGTTCCACCCGGAAGGGTTTCTGCCGCAGAAACGGGATAACTATACGAAAACAGTGCAAAAGCAAGAGACAAGCCAACAAATGACAACAACTTAGGTTTCATTCTAATCCCTCCTCCTTAATGGAAAGGCAGAATATAACATATTCGTCTCAACACTGTCAAATAGACTCCTTAACTTATCGGCACAAAATTTATGCTGACACGATAATGTCAAACGGGTAGGACTATTACACACCATGAGATTTATTGGATTAGACCCGGCATGGTCCGTAAGAAACAACCTCAGCGGTCCCGGTACTTGAGACCTCTGGTGGTCCCGCAGGGGCACTTGTACACTACCAGGAAAGACTCCACATGAAACCTTTCGCTTTTATCTTGTTACTCCACCGCCTCTTCCGTCAAAACGCCTTCTTCCTTAACCTCGCCTTCTTCAACGATCTTGCCTCTGTATAAGACCGCGCTTCTCTCTACGACCTCTTCTTGTTCCTGCGCCTCGATTTCTTCTTTGGCCCCCTTTTTCTTTGTAATCTCTTGCTTCTCTACAATCTCGCCTTTCTCCACTACCTCTTCCTTCCCCGCGGCCATGGACTTCTCTTCGAGTTCTACCTTTCCTTCAATCTCCTTCTTCTCCACAACCCCGCCCTTCTCGGTTACCGTGGTTTCTTCCACCACCTCCTCCACAATCTCCTTTTCCTCCCCTTCTTTCTCAACTTCTTCTTCTTCGGGTTTCGGGAGTAACGCCTCCGTCAACCTCTCAGCCTCCTGAAACTCCTTTTCCGCCTCCTCCTTAAACCCCTGCTTCTCCAGGAGCAGGCCGTAGGTATAGTGGGCCTCCGGCAGTTCGGGGTGGGCGGCCACGATGGACTTAACGTCCTTTACGGCCTTATCCACCCTCCCCAGCCCGGCCAGGCTCCTGTTCAGGCCCAGACGTGCGTCAATAAAATCCCTGTTAATGTCCAGGGCCTTACCGTAAGAACCCATGGCATCACGAAACTCCCCCCTGGCAAGATAGGCGTCGCCGAGATTATAGTATGCCATTACACTCCGGGGGTTGAGCGTCAGCGCCCTTCTCAGGTAAGAAATGGCCTTGTCCGGCTTTCCTTCTTCAAGGTACATGAGTCCCAGGCAGGAAAGGGCGTCAGCGTTGGACGGGTCGAGTTCCAGGGTTCTTCCCCAGGCCGCAGCTGCTCTCTCCTGCATGCCTTTTCTGCTGTATATGATGCCCAGGTTATACCAGGCCTCAATATGATTTGGGTTCAACTCAAGGGCCCGTTCGTATTCCTTGATGGCGTCGTCCAGCCTGTCCATGAGATAGTATTTGTTACCCATGCTCATGTGCTTCTCTACCCCGCCTGGCTCCATAATGGGGTCTTTCTGAAGTTTCAGGGCCGCTTCCGCGGGGTTAAAGGTGGGGGTTTCCAACGGCTCTTCATTCCTGGAGAACCAGCAGGACGAGAGCAATATCATCGGCAGTAACACGATGCACAAGCATTTCGGGTCCTTTATCATATATCTGCCTTCTGTTCCGTGTTACAGGGGTGTCTGCTCAGGCATGACGCACGGTAAGCACCGCACAGGGGGCCCTGCGCACCACGTTTTCGGCCACACTGCCGATGATAAGATGGGGAATACCCGTTCTGCCATGAGTGCCCAGCACTATCAGGTCAACATCTTTTTCCTTCGCCGTGTCCACGATGTCATTTACCGGCACGCCAACGACAACGACCGTCTCTATGTCAACCCCTTTCACCTCATCGGCGGCTTTCTTGCTAAGCTCTTCTTTAATATGCTTTATCGCGTCATCACCGGGCTTGGGCACGTTAAAGTCTAGCGCGCTCTCATGCCCGAAACTGCGAACGTCGATGACATGCATAAGGTACAACTTTGCCGATTCAGTGCGTGCTATATGTACGGCATATTTAAAGGCCTCTTGTGAACAGACAGAATAATCAACGGGGCACAGTATCTTCTTTATGTCACGCATTCTTGCTTGTCTCCTACGGTTATGGAATTATGCCAGCCTGTCGTCTCAGGACTTAATTCTTGATCTTGAGGGACAATTACAACAACGTCACTACCGCCAGTGAAAAGACCGGTTCAGGGAAGACGTACAGTCAACACGGGACAGGGGGCCTTTCTCACCAAATTCTCCGCCACACTGCCGACAATTATGTGGGGTATCCCGGTTCTGCCATGTGTACCCATTACTATCATATCCATCTCTTGTTCCTTGGCAACATTCACGATCTCAGTGACAGGTTTACCCATCACAACGATGGCTTCTACCTCTACCTTTTTTCCTCCCTTCTCATGAACAAGGTCTTCAATAAGTTCTTTTCTCATGCGCTCTATGTTCTCCGGGGTGGGTTCGGGTATTTCAAGGTCAAGGGGGCTCTCATGTCCAAAACTGCGAACATCTACTACGTGCATCAGATAGACCTTGGCATCTTCCACAGCGGCAATGTGTGCCGCATACTTCATTGCCTCCGAAGAGCATTCGGAGTAATCTACCGGGCAAAGTATCTTCTTTATACTCACCATTTCATGCGCCTCTTTTTTTTATCTTGCTGGTTCATTAAAAAAACCGTCCTGGCCTCAAACGTTGTCTTCCAATCATTTCTCCTGCAGAAGCGTCACGGCTGGCGCACCGTCAGAACGGCGCAGGGTGCCCTTCTTACAACGTTCTCCGCTACACTACCCATAATCACGTGCGCTATCCCCGTCCTGCCGTGTGTACCCATTACTATTACGTCAACCTCTTTCTCTTTCGTGGCATTTACGATCTCCAGAACCGGGATACCTACCGTGACAATACTTTCCACGTCAATTTTTTTCCTTGCGTCCTCAGGCACATGCTCGTCCAGCTCCTTTTTCAGACGGTTTATGGTCTCAGAATCAGGGTTGGCAACCTCCAACGGGGCATAACCCTCCAGGTACCGGATGTCAATCACGTGTATGAGGTAGAGCTTCGCGGTCTCCCTGAGTGCGATATGCACGGCATAATCCAGTGCCGTTAAAGAGCCCTTGGAATAGTCTATAGGGCAGAGTATAGTCTTCATCTTTATCATCTGGTAATCTCCCGTAAATCACGAGGGTTCGCTAAGATGACAGCCGCACGGTAAGCACGGGGCAGCTCGCCTTCCTCAATACGCTGGAGGCCACACTGCCCATAAACGCATGTGACACACCCATCCGGCCATGCGTTCCCATCACTATCATGTCAACGTTTCTCTCCTTTGCTACACTCAATATTTTCTGAACAGGTATGCCGGCGGTCACAACGGTTTCCACCTTTATCTTCGACCTTACTTCATCTGGAATCTTCCGGGCAAGATTTCCCTCGATACGAACCACGGTCTGCGAACCCGGACCGGGAAACTCAAAAGGAGGAAAGTCGTCAAAGTGGCGCATATCGATTACATAGAGTATACACAGTTCCGCCGAACTCTTTAAGGCATAGTGCATTGCATGTGCCAATGCCTCCAGTGAACACTTTGAGTTGTCAACCGCGCACAGTATCCTCTTAAATTTAATCATCCCGTTACCCTGAAAAAGTGACCGCCTATTTCTTGGCCAGGCGTACCGTTAGTACGGGGCAGAGAGCCTTTCTTGTAACGTTCTCCGCTACGCTGCCCATGACCACATGCGCAACGCCCGTCCTTCCATGCGTACCCATTACTATTATGTCCACTTCCTTCTCATGGGCGGCGTTAACAATTTCTTGAGCGGGTATACCTACAGAGACAATCGTTTCGATCTCGATATCCCCCCTTATCTCCTTTGGCACACTCTCCGCCAGCTTTTCCTTCAGCCGCGCGATGGTCTCTTCATCCGGACTTGGCTGAACCTCGTATATAGGCCCCCCGTAGTCATATATACGCTTGTCAATCGTGTGCATCAAATAAAGTCTGCCAGAATCCTTCAACGCCAGACCCGCCGCGTATCTCAGCGCCATTGCCGAGCAATCAGAATAATCAATCGGACAAAGTATCTTCTTGAATGTAATCATCTTACACCTGGTCTCCTAAGCCTTAGAACGTGGCCTCTCCGCTTCCATTGCGACTTTAGCATAAGATCGTTCTCTGAGAACGAATTTCAGCAAAAGAGGTGCCATAACCGCCACAATTGCCACCATCATTATTATAGCCGAAAACAGGTCCTCGCTTAACACTCCCAGAGTAATCCCGATGCCGGCCAGGGTCACGGTCACCTCGGCTCTTGGTATCATGCCGATGCCAATTGCGAGGCGGTTTACACCCTTTTCCACCACGCAGAGACTGCAGAAAAGCTTGCCCAGTATGGCAGCCCCGGTAATACTAAACCCAATGAGTATGGAGTGCCAGTTCAAAAAGCTCTCCAGCCTCACCTGCGTACCCACATATACAAAGAAGATGGGAACAAATACCATATAGGCAGGCCGCACGATTTCCTCCAGGCCGTGCACGTCTCCGTCCGGGTCCTTCATGTGAATGTGCCGGAGGAGCAAACCCGCCCCAAAAGACCCCACTATTGTAGCAAGCCCGATGGACTCCGCCAGATACGCAAGCAGGAGACATATAACTACTACGAGAAACACTTTCATTGGCTCAGAAAACTTTCTGGTCACAACGTTTCCAAAGGGTTTGCTTAACTTCAGGGCTATCACCGTTACCACACCCACAAACCCCACCGCCATACCGCCCGATATGGCCAAACTGTGTACGGCCAGGCTGCCGGTAAGCATCATGCCGCTAAAAATGCCCAGGACGATAAGCACCAGGATGTCATCGATTATAGCCGCTCCTATTATTATCCTCGCCTCGTTGCTCTGTAACTTACCCAGCTCCTCAAACACCCTTACCGTAAGCCCGACACTTGTAGCACTGAGGGTTATCGCCAGAAAGATGTGGGTGGAGAAGGAGGCGTCGGGTAGTAGAAAGTACGCAACGAGATATCCCAGTCCCGCAGGGGCAATTACACCTCCCAAAGCGACAAGGAATGACGAACTCCCCGCCCGGAGCATCTTATTGAGGTCCGTATGCAGGCCGACACTCAGCAGAAGTATTATGGTGCCAAAATCCGCCGGTATCTTCAGGCTGGGCGTTGTCTGCAGGAGCTCAAAAAACCCCCATCCGCTGAAGAAATACACGTTCGCCAACAGTATGCCCATAAGCAGTTCACCAAGGACTACCGGGAACTTAAGCGCCCTGGCCACGTGCTTACCACTCTCCCCGGCCACAACAAGGATTAGTATCGCCAGCAAGAAGTCTGTAATGGGCCCTGAATGCCATATATCCATCCCAGGTGCACCACCCACATACTCCTTCGCGGCAGTGAAATTATGTCCGCTCAATGCTACCGGGAATGACAGGCCATTCATTGTTTTCTTTTCTTTCTATCTACAGAAAAACCACAGCGAGGTATATCATGCCACGCAACCCAACATCTAACTCTTGTCCGGTTAACGCAACCTTAGCGGCTCCCTCATGGTCTCATTACTTATAGGACCGGGCACAACAGGGGACTCAGGCACAGTCTTCTCAGACCTGGTCAAGACCAGCTTTAAGAGCGGAGGGCTCATCAGGGCCGTAATTGCGACCATGACTATTATAGCTGAGAACAAGGTATCGTCTAAGACCCCAATCGCCTTCCCTACACTCGCTACTATCAGCGCCACTTCAAGCCTTGGTATCATGGCAATACCAATTGCCAGACGATTCACACCTTTTTCCACCACGCAGACGCTGGTGAAAAATTTTCCCACGATAGCAACCACTGTAATACTCAACCCTAACACCACGGCGTTCACATCCATGAAACTTTCCAGATTTACCTGTGCACCCACAAGTACAAAGAAGATAGGCACCAGCACCAGGTAGGCAGGCCGAATCAATTCCTCCATAGTGCGCTCCTTACCCAGCAGGCTCTTTGCCCTCACGTGCCTGAGGAACAGCCCCGCGCTGAAGGCCCCCACTATAGTCGCAAGCCCGATAGACTCCGCAAGATAGGCAAGGCCGAGGCACACCACCACGATGATGAATATCTTGACACCTTCCGGACATTTTCTGCTGACAATCTGTCCGAAGGCCTCCCCATAAAACAGGCTAATCGCGCCCAGGGCCGTTAAGAAGGCAACGGCAATTACTCCCGTTATGACTATGCCTTCCGGAGAGAACTGGCCCGTCAGGGCGATACCGGTTATCCCGGCGAGTATCAGCAGGACTATAACGTCGTCAATCACGGCCGCCCCTATCACTATCTTTGCCTCGGTAGTGTGCAGCCTGCCAAGCTCGTGGAACACCTTAAGCTTTATTGCCACGCTGGTGGCACAGAGGCTCGCCGCCAGGAACAAACGGGTGTGTATAGACGCATCGGGAAGCAACAGATAACTCAGAAGAAATCCAAGCCCCGCCGGCATCAGTATGCCCCCGAGGGCAACCAGAAATGCAGAAAGCCCCACCTTCAACATCGCCCTCAGGTCTGTGTGGATGCCCACCACCAGGAGAAGTACTATGATGCCAATCTCCGACAGGATTTTCAAAAAAGACATCTCATGGAGAAAGTTAAAAAAGTCCCATCCACTAAACAGGAACATGTTCCCCAGGATTATGCCCATAACCAGCTCACCCACTACTTGAGGGATTCCCAGTCTCCTGGCGGCTTCCTCCCCTGCCTTCGCCGCACAAACAACTATCACTATCGCCAGCAGGACGCTGTTTGCCGGGTCCGTGTGCCATATTCTCGGCCCCATCTCTACATCTTCAAGACCGGGGGCAGAGAGTTCCGGCACAGCCGGAACCTCCTTAACATTAAACCCCTCGGCTGTGTATTCAACCTCATCCACGCGGGTAGGGGTCTCCGGTTCTTGATCAACGTCCGGAAACGGTTCCATCGGCCACCCGTAATTGCCCATCGTAAACGGTGTGCTAGTAACATTCATGTCTCGTACCTGTCGGCCTCTCGCTCAAAAGTCTGGAATTCCTCGACGATGTAAAACGTCTCCCTCAGTAGCGGCAGGGTCATAAGTGTGGTGAACATTGCCCTTTGACATTTATGGGCATGTCAGTAGTCTGGTATATTGTCCTATATAGCATAAGCAGGACATTTTACCCCAAAAGGAGGGCGTAAAGAAACATTTTTTGCCTGGATTTTACTTCAGAAATGGTCCTGGGATGGAGGGCGGTTGGAGTGTGCGGTTAAAGGTATCTGAGAATGTAACTGAGAAGCTTATTGGGTTGGAGTGTGCAGAAACAGGTATTTGTTGGGATGTCCGCCTAAAGCCGGACAAAAGGGCACGACACCTGCTCCTGGAACAATCTGTGAGGCGTCAAACTCCCCAAAGTGTCGACAACGAGACCAAAGACCCTGTCGGCCCCAGTTGACCTCTTGTCTGTGGTAAAAGGCTAATCTGCCGGGATCTCCAGGCTCATAGGCCCACCCTGCATGCTGCCTGAACCTTCCAGCTTGACACGCGCTCTTACCTCGCCATTTGTAAGAATATCAACCTTGGTGGGTTGCTCTATACTTGCCTGCATAACCGTATCTGCCAGGTCTATCTGAAGGCTGGCAGGCTCTGTAGTTACCTCCATGCCACTCAAGCGAATGAAGGGTAAGAACCACAGCTTCATCCTGATTTCCGGCAGTTTTACCTTCACTGCGGGGAGTGTAATTGTAACCTTTCCAGCAGGGTTCACCTTTAGTTCAGTGGGCTGAACCTCTATTGAACTTTTTACGTCTAAAGTTGTAGTGGCATCTGTCTCGCCCTTGAGCGGCATCGCTGGTATCCTCCTCTTCTTACAAAAGTGAAACGTGGGCCCCACAAAACTCTCGAACAAACACTACTATTAAATAATCCGGCCCTCAGAACTCACGCCTCAAAAGACAAACCTATGTTGAGATAGTCTCACCTGCATAGAATCTGCCACACGCTATACCAGCACCAAACCTCAGACTCACTCATTTTGATGGGCACGCAGGCAGTACCTCATTTTTCTTCTATAACTATCGGCCCTTCGTATCGCAGAAAACACCGTAACTTCTGGCACACACTACGCCTACAATGAAGAGCAATTAGCATACCATTTATAACGTGCCTGTTTTCATACGAATAAAGGGATAATACAACAATCGTATTGAAAACAAAGCCGTTAGTAAAGAGAAATTTGGCACATTGTCAAAACGGCAACAGACCGTGTGTTGCACACATTTCACGAAAGCGGTTATATGTCATGTAACTCAAGACCATAACATGGCTTGAGGCTGTACCCATGCATACACACTATTGTGTACCCAAGTGTGCGCATTCTTCCGTCGGCGGTCTACAGGGACTAAATCCTTGATGCAGAATATTTCTTCAGGCAGACCAGCTTTCTTGATTATCTGGTGAGGGTACAATTCTCAAACAGCAGGGCACATAAGACCATTAAAAAGTAGGAGGCGCCGCCCGTTTTTAAACGGACGGCAGCCTCCCACAAAACGGCCGAAACTACTTCTTCTCCTCTGGATCGGCTGTTGTTCTGTCTATACCAGGACCGCCCGTTTCATACAGCGGCGTATGCGCGTATATGATCGGGTCGCTGGGCAGTTGCCCGAGGGCAGTTATACCCAGCTTCTTCTCGACGGCCTGCAACCTGCGCAGGTTAACCGCCATGGTCTGAATCTTGGCCTGGCCTTGCACCATAGGCGCCCAACCGTACCACCAGGAGTAATCCTGCTGGGCGTGCGCAGTGCCTTTGAAGCCCTTCAACAGACTACTGAACCACTGCTCGTCAAGAAGGAGTTCTATCGTGTGCGGCCTACCAGGACCTACCAGATAGTGGTCACCAGTGGCCAGGATAGGCCCATAAATCGGGAAGTAACCCTTCGTCGTGTTGAAGGCATTGTAAAGGTCCTGACCCAGCTTTTTCGGGCCCAGAATGCCTGCAAGCACGTCACCCAGATACCACGGGTCACGATTCGTGGGCGTTGGTATGATAGCCCCTTCTGCGTACAATGTGTCCAGAACGGCCATGGAGGCGTCCGTGTGCTGCCACCCTATCAACATGTACGTATCCAGGTTATCCAACCAGAGTCTGGCAAACCTGGGGCTGTGGCAGTTGGCGCACAGTTCAATCCAAATCTCCCTGTTCCTCTTATTGTCAGGAGAGTCAATGTCGATTATCCTGTTAAGAGGCGGTATGTTTATACCGTAGGGAGCGTTCTTCAAAGCGGACTTGTACTCATAGTTCCGCTGCTTGGGCTTGTAGACGCCCATACGCCAGATGTTCTTGGAAGTCACGTTATGTCCCCACTTCCCGCTGCCCTGATACATGTGGCAGTAGGCGCAGGTCGGTGCCTTCCAGTCTTTTCCGGGAACTATGTCTGCCAGGTTCAGGTCCCAGTTCCAAGAACTGCCCGTGTCCTGGTAGACAACACCCATTGCGGACTTGATGTATGTCTCGTAGTCCGGGTGGTCATAACCCATGTGACATTTCCCGCAGGTACCCGGCTTCTTTGCCGTCTTGGTACCGAAGGTGTGCCTCATGTGGCAGCCGTCACAGCGCTGCATTTCAGGGTGACATACGTCGCAGCCAATCTGGCCGGCGCCTTCACCTCTCCGGTAGTTCTCAATATACCAGGGAGGTACAACCTCTGAAATCCAGCTAGCATAGTGACTCGGCCTGCCTTGCTTCTTCTCCGAGACAAACTCCTTACACTGCGTCAAGTGACAGTGGGAGCAGGAGTTGTCAAGGTACGGCATCTGAAGCACCTCATGGCTGGAGCCATGACATTCGGCGCAGCCAACCTTGTCAATCGGTCTGCCCAGTGCCTTTTCTATCTTGGCGGTCTTTGCAGCCCATTTTGCACTGTCCCTCGGATTGCCGTGGGCCGAATCATTCCACATGTGCACCCAGCCGGGAGTTACCTCAAGATGGCACTCCTCGCACTGGTCGGGTTTGAACTTCTCGAACATCTTTGCAAACCCGGACATGTCCGGTCTGATGTAGTGCTTCGTTGGGGCAATGTACATATGCATGGGTATTGGCTTATAGAGCTTTCTGAACGGGCCGGAGCCCATCTCAAGCCCTACCCACTCGGCCCATGGCACCCTCATCTTCCCCGGATACATCAGGTCAGTTTCGGGCATGTCTGCGGCCACTTTGGAATCGGGCGTGGTCACATGTTGTGCCTGGGCTGTATTAAGCGCTACTCCCAAAACGAGCGCCGTACAGGCCAGCACAGCTAGTATGTTCCATAATTTCATACTCAGTTTCCCCCTTCTTTGAAGTTTCTTACTACTAACAGAGAATTAACTATACTTTTCTCCCTTTCCCACCACCTCCCTTCGTTACACTCACTCACAATGAATGTATGTGTGCAATAGACTGCACTGGTTTATAAACTGCTCTTCCTGCAGAGACGCCGATGCAGACTGCTTCAAGACCCGCCCCGAGCGGAATGAACCAGGTCCCGCAATTAAAGAAACGTCAAGACGCCTCCTTGGATACAAACAATTTCTCTGAGGTCTCCGCCTGCACCTCCTGTGAATCTGTGCCAAGAGGTTCATGAAGCTCCAGTCCGGCCCTGAACGGACGCGGCGACCCTTCTTCATCAAGCTCCACTTCCTCAACCGTCTGAATGGACCTTTCCTGCTCGGACAGTAAATCCCTCATTTCTTCTAACATCATGTCCAGCTCGTTCCCCACGTCTTTCAATCTACTCAACCCTTCAAGCACAGAGTCTTCCGATTCTCCAGAGATGCCAGCGTAAATGTCGTCAGATTTCGTGTCAAACGTCGATACCAGCCAGTCTGAGAAATCGTCCTCTTTAGCAGCCACCAGCATGGCCTCTCTCATATCGTGCCTGCGCGGCACATGACACCTGCCGCATACCTTGTAGCTGAACACGTCGTGAGTCACCATGGCGGCCTCCGCCAGCCTATCGTTCCTCATGTATTTTGAGAATAACTCTCCCGGCCCGTGGCATGCCTCACAGGTAACGTTTTCTTCCGCATATTCGCCTGTCTTTTCGTCGTAACCCGTAGTGTGGCACTTCAGACACTTTTTCCGGTAATTTTCGTCACCTTCAACATAATCCTTTGCGTCCACCACCTTTTGCCAGGTCTTGAACTTATTTTTCCATGCTTTAACGTGGCGAGGGTTCAGTAATTTATGACACTTCAAACAGGCAAAGCTGCCCACGTATACCATTTTCTCCCCGGCGGGGTTGTAGTCTCTAAAATCAAACGCCGTCAGGTCGTTTTGGATAGAGAGTTTGGCCATCCTGTCCCATAACGCCAATATCTCCTCGGGTTTGTCCTCCCTTTTCATCATTTCCGCCCTGTTACTAAGCACTCCCTTGTGGGCCTCCGCCTTCGTTCTCAACACCCTGCCCTGCCCTCCATGGCACATCGTGCACCCGTAGACGTTGAAGGGAAAGTAGTCTTTTATGTCAGGGTGCAGTTTGTCAAGCTTGTCTTCGTCTATGTGACAGGTCATGCATCTGTCAACCGGTACGCCTGAAGTGCCTTCCTTCCAGTTTCCATGGCCCTTCAGTATTATCTGTTTTATCTGGTAGTCCGGCCTCTCGAGAAATCCCAGGGACGTCCTCACTATCTTTGCCTTTGCCGGGTCACCCCACTTCGGGTCCTCCAGGACTACCAGTTCTTTTTCCAGGTTGTCCCGCATCTCGACAAGTTCCTTTGCCTGATATTGCTTCCAGATAGGTTCGCCCCATTCTGAGAATATCCATACGGCCGCAACTGCCACGAGACCGCACGAGGCCACAACAAACGCGATAAGCCACGGAAGACTCAGGTTAATTGGAAATGGCAACATGTCTCATCACTTTCATACGTTAAACCAGGGTGTAACAAGTATATACTTGACGTGAAGGGCGTTTTTCAAAAATATCTTCGCCACAACAAAGAGCATTCCCGTCCACAGCGACATGGTTATGACATACCTTATTATTCCCATGCGATAAAAGAATTTCGGGAAAATAATTGCAGGAATGATAACCCCGAGTGCGAAGAACACCATTATGTAGGCTATACCTGCCGGCAGCGGAAAGTCCCACATTATGGTCGATGAGGTCTTTAGAACGTGCTGGTCCTCCCACGGCCAGTAAAAGGCCCACAACGGCCCCCTGAAATACCATCCTACTATTACCAGCAACCACCAGAACGCGAAACCCCCGACGAAAGTACTCATCGCAAACGTCCTCTCCCTCCAGGCGAACCGGCCAATTCCTTTCACCGGATCGGGGTCAAGAAAAGGTGTGAGGTAAAGACCCGCTAAGATGCTGCTTGGGATTATTACCCCCGCCAGATAGGGGTCAAAGTAGGTCAGCAACTCCTGCAGCCCTACAAAGTACCAGGCTGCCTTTATGTGTTCCGGGGTATGAGTGGGGTCTGCCAATTCGAACAGAGGCGCGTTCTTGTAGTACGCCCACACAAAGATGATAATCAGGAAGAAGAGTCCGACGCAGAGTTCCTTCATCACAAAATTGGGAAAGAAGAGCTCGTACCCGGGGGGCCTTTCGTATATATCCCTCGAGGTGAGGGCCTCACCCTTAACGACGGTCATTACCCGGTATCGCTCTTCTCCGGTATGCGGTCCAGAAGACACTGTTGCTTATACCTCCTGTAAGTTAACTCATCCAGCAAGCCTTATTGTCACGTCTACAAAATCACAAACCAAGGTCTTACAGGGGACCGGACATCCCGCCAGCCTTGTGTATATTAAAGAAATGAAGACCCATCAACCCGGCCATCGCCCCGGGTATGGCCACACAGTGGGCGAAGAAGAAACGCGTCAGAGACGCCTGTTCCAGCATCGTACCGCCTAATAAGACGTAATGGATGTCCTTGTCCGGAGGCAGGATGCTGAACGGGCCCTTGGCCCCAATTATCGGGCTGTTCTCCGCCATCGTCATGCCCACGGTCGCCGCCCAGTAGGCCTCATTATCCCACGGCAGGAGATAACCCGTGAAGGCCATCATATATGTCAGTAACAGCAGCGTAATCCCCACAAGCCAGTTGAGCTGCCTGGGAGGCTTGTATGCGGCCTGCAGGAACACCCTTAACATGTGGAGGGGTACACAGATGACCATAAGACATGCCGACCACCTGTGAACGTTCCTGAGAAACCTGCCAAAGGGCACCACATTGCTCAGGTCCTGGACGTCCGCCCACGCCCTGTCTACGCTGGGTATGTAATACATCATCAGAAACGGTCCAGTAAGGATACATAACAGGAAAAAAAAAACACTGAGCCCGCCCAGACAAAACGTATATCCAACAAGTCCTAAAGGAACCCATTTCATGTTAAAACCCTCATACCTTCAGATAAAAGCTCATATCAACTTCTTTCGACTTATCCACCATCATACGGCCATCGGGGGCAAACCTCATGAAATACCTCGGCAAGGGCCTCGGCGGTGGGCCGGCAAAGTTTATACCGTTTTTATAGAAACGTCCGCCGTGACATGGACACATGAATATCTGATTGTCTTCCTCCCAGATGGGCTGACAAGCCAGGTGGGTGCATATGGCCGAAAGGGCATAAAAACCCTTCTCGTCCCTGATAAGAAACACCCTCCGGCCTTCGATTACAGTAACCTCACCCACATTGTACTCGTCAGGCTTACCTACCTTGAACAGACTTGAGGGCTCAAACATCACCCTCGGATATACAAAACGCACAATACTTATGCCTAACATGCCCGCGAAGCCCAGGAATACACCCCAGCAGGCGAAAAACAGGACTTTTCTCAACGTCTCCCGGCGTGTAGTCTTTGCCACCCTCTCCGCCTTTGACGTCTTTTTTGCCTTCGATGCAACTTTAGCCATTAAAGTCCTCTTTTATTCGGTAACTTCTTCGAACTTTACCATATGTATAGAGTCTTCCGAACACGCCTCTGCACATGCGCCACAGCGTACACAAGCGTTGTCATCTATTATCAGCCCCACCCAGGGACCATTACCATCGGCCCCCTCCACTTTTTTGGTGGAGCCGTTCATGTCAGCCTTGTTCATAAACCTCATAGATATGCACTCGGCCGGACATGAATCCACACAGGACCCACATACCGTACAGGGATGGTAAGGGCTTATCATCGGGAACTTACTACAGTCGATGCATCTGTCTCCCTGTTTTTTGGCCTCGTAAACAGGGTAGCTTCCCTCCACAAGTTCCATATTTCTCTTTCTTTGCCTGGGGGACAATGCGGGCGGGAGTGTTCTGCCTATCGTGCCTTTCAGGGCAAAGGTGTCGTGTCTTTCATGATGATGAACAGGTCGAATCTCCTTCAAACTCCCAAGTTCCAGCGAGCCCGTTCCTCCCAGATATTCATGGATTGACTGCGCGGCCTTCTGTCCGGAGGCTACGGCATCTACAATATGTCCCGGACTTACCATGTCCCCGCACGAGAACAGCCCCTCCCTGGCAGTCATCATGGTCCCAGCGTGTACCTTAAGCAAGCCGTCAGCCGTAAGTCTAAGGCCCTTGCTCTTTTCTTTAAACAAGCTGTCCAGCTCCTGACCATATCCAAGTATAACGGTATCCGCCTTTAAGACTTCAACTTTAGTATCACTGAAGGCGGGGTTAAAACATCCTTTATCGTCGTAAACAGTGCTGACATGTCTTACCTTGAGGCCCTTAACCTCTCCATACTCCCCGGTAATCTCCTTGGGCGCCAGAGAGTTAAGGAAGGTGATCCCTTCCTGTTTGGCTGCGTATATCTCGGAGGAATCGGCCGGCATCTCATCTTCAGTGTTGTATGGTTTAGAACCCTCTGCGGCCTCAATGCAGACCACACCAATTCGTATATTCCTTGCCCCCACGCGCCGGGCCGTACGGGCAATGTCCAGGGCGACGTTCCCTCCTCCCCCCAGGACCAGGACTGTTTCTCCCAGAAATACCCTGTCACCGGCGAAGACATGTTTCAAGAAATCCACTCCATGGAGTACACCCTGAAGCTCGGTACCGGGTATGTCCGGCAACTTGCCCTTCTGAAGGCCCGTGGCTAACAACACGGCGTCATACTGCCCTAGCGCCTCATCAATACTGAAATCCGTTCCGCATGTCCGATTTGTTTCCACCTCAACGCCTAAATAGAGTATGTTGTCAATATCCTTTTTTATCGATTCCTTATCCAGTTTGTATCTGGGTGTCGCATTTAACATACCACCCAGCCTGCTTGTCGCCTCAATGACCTTTACCTTGTAGCCCATAAGGGCCAGGTCGTGCGCAGCAGACAGACCGGCCGGACCGCCCCCTATAATAGCGATACGTGGAGGCTCCTCTCCCTTGCGCAACTTTACTTTTGACTTCTTTGTATCCAGCCACTTGTAGACCTCTTGTGTGCTAAACCTGTTCCTTTCCACGGCGAAATCCTTGAGTGCCCTCAAGGCTACGGGTGAATCTATCTTCGCCCTCTGACAAACGTCCTCACAGGGCGCGTTACAGGCCTTTCCAAGGACGGCCACAAACGGGTTATTCTGTCTGGCGATAAGATATGCAAGCTGGTTCTGGCCTTTGGAGATTGCCAGTGAATATGACCTGGCATCGGTATTTATGGGGCAAGACGTTCTGCAGTATATGTTTTGGGAAAACCAGTCCTGGTCTGAGGAGGTAGCCACGTCAATTGTTTTCTCTTCACGCAGCTTTTTTTGAGAGCCCTTGTAAAGTATAACGGTAGGGTCTGCTATAGATACATCCAGCTTAGGCTGCTTAAACTCAATGGTAACGCTTCCCTTGAGAGCCTTCGCCATTCCCTCCTCCTTAGGAAAACAACACATCTCGACATTTAACGGCATTAAGACATCTTTAAGGCAAAAAAACAAGCTTATACTTGCGGACAAAAAGACATGAGGTCTTCAGATTGAGCGCAGTCCTTCCCCATACAAAAGCGACTACCGTGGCAGTTTGATAAAGACACAACTTTTAGTCCAGCAGGAGAACAGACTATTCTACCCCCTCCTCCTGGGGAAGGAGTGTTAAGTATACTACTTACAACATAAATGTCAAACATAATAATGAAATGTCGTAAGATTTTGCTTAAACCATAACCGGTCTACCTGCAAGTCTGGCCGCGAGCTTCCAGGATGCCAGCGTCTCTCTTCGCTCACGGCCGGAAAGCTCTGTGTAAATCTCGTGGGCGCCTTTGTCCGAGCCGGAATCAGCCTGAACTACCGCCTGACCTGCCAGCAGGCCTGTGGCCAGTGCCGAGGAGATGCCCTCACCAAACATGTTAAGAAACCCTGCCGCCTCCCCAGCCAGCAACACCCTGTCCTTGCCAAGGTAGAAGTTCCCTGTAGCACACATGTTAGTGCCCAGGCAACTTGATTTCCTAACCAATCTGCCCAACCTCAAACCGAAGTGTTTCTTCAAAAACTGTGTAAAATTCTCAAGATACGGGCCGAACCTCCCGCCCTTCCTGCATGACGTACCAAATATAACGTAATCATCCTTAACGTTATACCATCCGTATATCTCACCAAACGCGGGGTCGAGGAACCCATGATACCACTCGGGGTCAAGCACCGAACTGCCTTCGTAGTAATTTTGATATGCCAGGAACCAGTGGGATCTTTTTTCAAGTTCAGGGTTCAGCTTGGCGCGTACGGAGGAGAGTGAACCTTCGGCACTAATCAAATACTTGCAGTCTATTTCTAAGAGCCCCTCTTGGGAGTCTTTGCAGTACAACCGGACAACCCTGCCGCCGTCCATTACAAAATCCTTTAGGAGACACAGGTCTCTTACTTCAGCCCCTGAGCGTCTGACCAGCCACTCATCATACTGCGCGCGCCACACATTGGGCGCGCCATTCTCACCAAACGGCCAGTTCCTGGAACGTTTCGCGTCATACCAGAGCCTGACACCCTTAATTATGCGCGGTTTGCAGTAACATTCAACCGGAATATCGCCAAAATGTTCTTTCGTAAGTTTCAGCGATTTCTCATTTATGAGACCTGAACATATCTTATACCTGGGCAGCTTCTTACGCTCTATCACCAGCACCGTGAGACCGGCCTCCACCACTACCTTTGCCGCTGCCGCCCCGGCAGGTCCGGCACCCACCACCACCACGTCATATTCCCTCTTCAAAGACATTTATGGACGTACCTCCCGTTTGGAAAGGCGTGCATTATACGAACACAGGCACGCAAAATCAATTTGAGACTGCCGGGACTATAATAAATACTGAAGATTCAGGTCACCGTAGCGGTGTTTACAAACGTATCCACTTACTAACCTAATTCCACGTTGATTTTTTGACCGGCCGTTTGTAGGATGTCCCGTGACCGTTTCCGCACATCTGCGGCGACATACGGCCTGTGGCTTTTTTTACGAACCTTTAGACGAATCACAAGACTTTTGGGTTTAAATTGTTCCAGGGTAAAGAAAATGGAATATTCCCAGTGTAACGTAGGCAGGGTGTTTGTGGTCAGGTTTGACCACGGGGACGACCTGCTGGCCGAACTCACGTCGCTCATTAAAAAAGAAAATATCAGGGCCGGGTTGCTGCACTTTCTAGGCGCCCTGGAAAAGGCCGAAATCGTGGTCGGACCTGAGAAGGTGGAGGTGCCGCCCGTGCCGATGTGGAGAGATTTTGCCGACGGCCGGGAGGTCTTGGGGCTGGGTACTATTTTTTGGAAGGACGACACCCCAAAAATCCACGTCCACAGCGGGATAGGTAGAGACAACCTTGTCAACCTGGGCTGCATAAGGAAGGACGCAAAGGTCTATCTCACCATAGAGGCGGTAATAATAGAGCTAAAGGGCCTGTCGGCGGAGAGAAAGCCTGACGAAAGGACCAAGTTAGACCTGCTGAAGTTTAAGGACTAGGGCCACCATTCCTCCTCTATACGTTTCTTTCCTTCCTTTGCCCGGGCCTTTTCTTGACTTCTGCGTACCCTTTTCAGGGCCTGGCGGAAGGCGAGATTCTTTGGTCGTGCGCTGACGGCCGTGTTTAAAGAATTAATGGCTGCCGCCAGTTTACCCTCGCGCATATATGCCATACCGAGTCTGTAATGTGCCTCTGCCATTGAGGGCCTGACCTCCAGGACCCGTTTCCACACCTTTATTGCCATCGTGGGGTCCATCTCAGCGGCCCTCTCCCACTGAAGAAGGGCCAGGGAAAATCTGCCGCTCCGGGCATAAGCATCACCCAGTTCATAGACCGCCTCCGCGCTGGCCGGCATAATCTCCACGACCCGGGTATAATGATCGAGGCCGTCAACGTGGTCTCCCCTGTCCAGATATAACTTGCCCAACGCCTTTTGGGTGTTGATGTCGTAAGGGTTGTTCTCAAGCTCCACTTTGTACTCAGAAACGGCCTCTTCAATAAATTCTTCACGCCTGGGCACATCTTTTCCACTACCACTCGCGGCCCTGGCCTCATAAACAGCACCCAGCAGGTAATGGGCTTCAGGATACTCAGGGTCCAGCTCGATCAAAACTTCAAGCTCGGCGGTCGCCTCTCTAAAGGCCTCCAGCTTCTTCAACGTTATCGCCCTCTGGAAGTGCGCCTCTTTAAAGTCGGGCTTGATATCGACGGCATACGTATACTCTCTAAGCGCACCCACCAGATAACCCTGGTCAAAGTAGATGTTCCCCAGGTTCCAGTGGGTCTCCGCATCATGGGGGTTAAGTCTCAAGGACTCTCTGTAAGCTGATATTGCGGCGCGAATATCCCCCATTTCTTCACTGGCTATACCTATATACTTGTATGCGTCTGCGTTACCGGGTTCAATTTCCAGGACCTTATTGAATTCGGTTACTGCCTCGTAAAGTCTCCCCTGCTTGAGAAGACTTAGACCAAAACCCTCGCGGGCGGTGACGTTATCGGGATGTTTATTCAAAACTATCTCGAAGTGTGACCCTGCCTCCTTGAACATACCGGCCAGATAATAGGCCAGTCCGAGGTTTATCCTTGCCGGCGTGAAATCACGCTCCAGCTGCAGGGACTTCAGGTACGCGGTTACGGCCTTTCCAAGCCTGCCCTCTCCTACGTAAGCCAGCCCCAGATTGTTCCAGGCATAAGGAAGGTTTGGATTCATCCCGACTACGGTCTTAAGTTCCCTCACTGCGCCTGCATAATCCCTGGCCTTGTAATAGTTGACTCCCAGTCCGTAGCGGGCGTCGATGTCGTCCGGGAGGGCTCTCAGCTCCCTTTTGTACAGGGCTATGTCATCCTTTATTTCGTAGGAGACGTCCTCGTTCTTTGCGCACGAAGTAAGGGGCAGAACAAGCAGTATCACAAATAGCATACCGGCGGAGCCTCGCACCCTAGATTCTTTGAGAGGCATAGGCCCTTACCTCCTTAATGAAGCTTGAGAACAGGCCCCGCTCAACCGGTTCATCCAACATCGTCTCCGGGTGCCACTGTACCGCCACCACGAACGTGTGCCTGTCACTCTCTACGGCCTCAATCACCCCGTCCTCTGTTCTCGCGCAGACCTTCAGGCCGTTACCCAGACGGTCTACAGTCTGATGGTGCGCGCTGTTGGTGTCTACGGCGTCCACACCTAACATCCTGTGAAGCCTTGAGCCTTTTTCTATTAACACCTTGTGGCGTCCTCCGGGAGGGTTACGGTGGTTGATGGAGGTATTCATGTGTGCCGGTATGTCCTGAAAAAGACTGCCCCCCAGGCTGACGTTTAACAACTGCTCACCGTAACATATCCCAAGAATGGGCATATCGAGCTTTAGGGCGCTTCTGATCAATTTAAAATCAAATTCCTCCTTCTCCACCGGCATCGGCACCATGCTCGGGTGTGCCTTCTGGCCGTAGCGCGATGGGTCTATGTCTGTACCTCCACTGAGAATCAGGCCGTCCAGCATACCTAAGACATTCTCAATACCGTCTTCTTCCACCCGCGGGAGAAGCACCGGAATTCCACCCACGAGCTCCACGGCCATGCAGTAGTCTCTATCCAGGTAATAGCGCGGCCGCGTATCTTCTACTACTACGACCTCTTCTTCATAATTACAGTTTATACCTATTACGGGTCTCATTCCCTCCTCAGGACCTTTCCCGCCGCCGCTCCGGTGTGGCTGCCGCCATCTACAGTAATCTGCCCGTTCACTATCACGTACCCGATACCCGCCGAATATTGATGTGGTTCTTGATACGTGGCCCTGTCCTTTACGTCTTCAGGATCAAAGACGGTGATATCGGCAAAATAACCCTCCCTGACCTCCCCCCTGTTTTCCAGACGCATCTTCCTCGCAGAAAACCCCGTCATCTTATGAACCGCCTCCTCCAGCGACAATACACCTCTGTCCCTTGAATACCGGCCAAGCACCCTGGAAAAGGTACCGTACGCGCGGGGGTGCGGTCTGCCCTGCCCCAACATGCCGTCTCGCGCCCGAAGCGAACTGTCGGAACCTATACCGACAAAATCCCAACTCAAAATCTCTTCCAGGTTGTCTTCGCTCATGCTGAAGGCCACTATCCACACGCGCCCCTTCTGCTCTATCAAGAGGTCAAGCGCCACCTCCAGCGGCGGTTTATCATGTTCCCTGCCCAGTTCGGCAAGTGTCTTACCCACCACGCGGGCCTTGTGTTCAGCAGTCCCCGCGTGTACGTCCGAGATAAGTATAGTCTCACCGTACCACTCATCGTTACTTCTATCCAGTATCTCCTCCGTAACCTTCATGCGTGTGCGCGGACCGGTAAGCCTCTCCATCTGTTTCTCCATCCCTCCCTCCTGGACCCAGTTGGGAAGAATTACGTTGAGGTCGGTTGCCGCCGCCACGTAAGGGTATCTGTCACACGAGACCGGAAGCCCCTCTGCTATGGCCGAATCAAGCAGCCCCTTCACCGAAGAGAGCTTTGACCAGTTTTCCCTGCCCGCAGTCTTGATGTGGGATATTTGAAGACCCACTTCGGCCCTGCGTGATACTTCCAGGGCCTCTTTGATTGCATCAAGGAGTTTTTCCCCCTCGCTCCTCATGTGTGTGGTATAAACGCCGCCGAGCCGGCCAACCTCCCGGCAGATCTCAATAAGCTCCTCCCTGCCGGCAAAACATCCGGGCGGATATATAAGACCGCTGGAGAGTCCAAGGGCGCCGGCCTCCATTGCCCTTGTTACCTCGTCCTTCATCCCGGATAGTTCCCCGCCGGCGGGTGGTCTGCTGTCATAACCGATGACAAAATCCCTGATACTTGAATGGCCCGCAAGGAAGCCCCTGTTTATAGAGCTGCGTTGTGACTCCACTCTCCTGAAAAAACCCTCGGCGTCCCGCCAGTCTATTACCAGACCAAACTTGCTGTAGTTCTCCTGTTTCCTCTTCAGCGTCTCCTTCGAGAGGGGGAAGGGTGAAGAGCCGCAGTTCCCGCATATTTCGGTGGTCACGCCGTCGAGCACCTTGCTCTCGCTTCCGGGGCTGATGAAACAGAGGAAGTCGCTGTGGGAATGTATGTCTATAAACCCGGGGGCCACTATTAAACCCGCAGCGTCTATTACGGTTTGATTGTCCTGCGGTTCTATGTCCCCTATGAAGCTTATCTTGTCCCCCTTTATACCCAGGTCGGATTTCCTGCCGGACGCACCCGTACCGTCTATAATGGTCCCGCTTTTTATGACTATGTCAAAATTATTCACCACAACAATTCAGATTATAGGCTTTATCGGCTGGTATTCAAGGGTGGGTTGATCGGGGCAGGCGCAAGACCTGCCGCTACGTACTGAATGGTATTTCTCGCCGGGCCATTTGTAGCTGCCCGATTTATCGGGCCGGATTACCTCGCAGGGCTGAAACCCTGCGGCACCCTGGCGAGGTTGGTAGTAATGTAGCGTGCCAGCTTGCTCCCACGTCAAAACGTGCCAGCAAGCTGGCACGCTACATTATTGCGTATAAGCAGAGTAAACTCTGCCGCTGCAGGGACAAGAATCTGTCTAACAAAAGTATGCAGGGGGAATAAGGGGCGCCAGTTTTAGTACTGCCGTCTCTGACGGGAGGAGGGGAACTTCATGAGTTTTCTGTACTTGGTCACGGTGCGCCGTGCTACGTCGACACCCTTGGCCTTAAGCGCGGCGACTATTTCTTCATCGCTCAGGGGGTGTTTCTTGTCCTCTTTGTCTATTATCTCCCTGAGCCTCTGTCTTGTGGCTTCCCACGACTCCGTGTCGCCGTCGCCGCTGCTGAAACCGCCCGTAAAGAAGTACTTCATCTCGAATATGCCCCTGGGCGTCTGTATGTACTTCCTGGCCAGGGCACGGCTCACGGTGGAGACGTGTATGCCCAGACGGTCCGCAAGTTCCTGCATCTTAAGCGGTTTAAGGCTGGAGACGCCCTCCTCAAAGAAATCTTGCTGTAACTCTACAAGGTTGGTCGCGACCTTATACAGCGTGGCCCTTCTCTGCTCTATGGCGTCTATCAGCCATCTGGCCGATTCTATCTTCTTTTTTATGTACTCCTTGGTCTTGTTGTCTGAGTTGCGCTGGTTGAGGTACGTCCTGTAGGTACTGTTGATGGATAGGTATGGGAGGGCGTAGTCCTCGTTCAGGGTGACCTCATACCGGCCGTCTACGTACTCGACCTTAACGTCCGGCACAACGTATGCAATCGGTTCACAACAAAAAACCGAACCTGGTTTTGGGTTTAAACTGCCGATATGTTCTACCACCTTCTTTATGGTTTCCAGACTCCTGCCCGTCTTCTTGGCCACCTGAGGATACCTCTTCATCTCTATGTCCTTGAGATAATGGAGGATTAGCTCCTCGGCCAGTTCATATTCCTCGTATTTCTTGTCCATCTGGAGCAGCAGGCACTCCTCAAGGTTTCTGGCCCCCACACCAAGAGGCTCCATCGACTGCACCATACGCAGCGCCTTCCCGGCATCTTCAACGGCGACGGGCTGCTCAAGTTCATTTACAATCTCATCTAAAGGGGTAGAGAGGTATCCGTTATCGTCCATGTTACATATTATGTGTTCACAGAGGTCTCGCATGAACCCTGTCATATCCATAAGGGAGAGCTGTCCAAAAAGATACTCGTGGAATGAGATGGGTTTGGCCGAGGTGTTTTCCAGCGCCTCCTGCTTTTTGTCCCTCTCGTCCCGTCTCGCAGACCTGCTTCTCGGCCTGGAATAGCTCTGCCACTCCTCCGGCAGCACGTCAACACGTTCTTCTTCCGCCGCTTCCGTCTCTTCGCCGTCTGGAGGGTTGTCCTCAACCTCCGCATCCAGGACCGTTTCCTCTTCGAGTACGGGGTTTTCCTCCATCTCCGTCTGTACATGCTCAAGCAGGGCCAGTAGAGGGAGCTGTAGTATCTCTATCGATTGAATTATCTGCGGCGCCAGCTTCATCTTCAGTTGAAGCTGCACGCGCGGTGTCATCTCAAGCTTCATAACACGTCACCCGCTAAAAGGCCCTCCTTTCGTCCATGGCATCCGCCAACACGCTGTTAGACAGGTACTCAAGGTGGCTTCCCTGCGGAATACCCCTGGCCGGACGCGTGATTTTCATATCCTTCCAGCCCAGCGCAGACAGTCTCTTCTGGATATACGCGGCGGTGGTGTCCCCCTCCACGTTAAAATTGGTGGCCAGTATAACCTCCTTCACCGTGCCGTTCCCGACCCTGTCTATGAGCTTTTCTATGGTAAGGTCTTCCGGGTGGACGTTGTCCAGGGGGGAGATATGCCCCAGCAGAACGTGATAGACCCCTTTATAGTGTCCGGTCCTCTCTATACTGAAGAAGTCTTTATGTTCTTCCACCACGCATATCACGGTGTTGTCGCGTCCCGGGTCTGAGCATACCTGACAGATTCCGTCTACCGTAACGCCGAAGCACCCGGGACAGAATTTGCTATTCTGTTTCAGCTCCTCTATGGCGCCGGAGAGCTCTCCGGCCTCCTGCGCGGGGAGCCTGAGTATATAATAAGCCAGCCTCTCGGCAGTCTTCCGCCCTATACCGGGCATCTTCGCCAGCTCTTTTATTAACTTCTCCATATGTCGTGGATAGCCCTTCAAGATTATCAGTTCCTGTCTTTAGTATACCGTTCCATTCTATAAAACAATTCTACCCTAAGATTCCCATACAAACTCCAGCCGCCCCGCGCGTATGCCTTCTAGGGTGCGCCAAAGGGCATTCCCCCCGGGAGGCCGGGCAAGTTCAATCCCCCGGTAAGCTTTGCCATCTCCTGTTCACACAATTCCCGGGACTTCTTTGCCGCCTGGTTTACCGCGGCAACCACCAGGTCCTCAAGCATATCCACGTCCTCCGGGTCAACCACCTCGGGGTCTATCTTTACCGCCAGAAGTTCCTGACTTCCGTTCATCTTGGCCGTGACCATGCCACCGCCTGAACTGGCCTCCACCACGCGATCCTTGAGCTCGTTCTGTATCTCCTCCATCTTTCTTTGCATCTTCTGGGCCTGTTTCATTATGTCGCCAAAGTTGCCTAAACCCTTCATCTACACTCCTCCTTTTACTTAAGGATTTCTCCTTCAAAAAATGATACAACCTTCCCGACCTTTGACTTCTCCGGTGATTCCGCGTGGGGTCCGTCGTCTGACATATTCGCCGCAGGCCCGCTGGCTTCCGCTACGACCGGAACGTCGTCGGAAAGTACCACACTGAGGCGCAACCGTTTGCCCGTTACGTCCTTTAAACAATCCTCTATCTGCTTTAACCCCTCGGTGTCTTTCTCCACTGACGACTTGACAAACGGGCGTCCCTTTGGAAAGGCTATAACCGCGTCTTTACTGCCAAGACTGCTTAACCGTCCATTTTTCAGCCGCGACCACAACAAAGGTCTGGCCTTGTGAAAGTGGTTCATAACCCTCTCCCACACCTCGTTGACGTCCTGTGAAGAAACCGACTTCGCTGTGGCTTTTCCAGTCTTTGCAGGGTCCACTTCAGCACGGGCCGTCTCTGCCTGCTTCATACCTGTTTTAATGCCGGTATCTTTATGTTTACCCGTGGAAGGTGTCACTGAAGACGCCGCGCCCCGGGAGACGTTCTTCTCAAGCTCCTCAAGCCTGTGGAGGATGCTATCAAGAGGTTCAAGGTCCTCTATCCCCGCCAGCCTCACCATCGCCATCTCCAAAAATATCCTCTCCTGCAGGTCGTCAACCGCCTTTCTCTTCATCTCGGTAAGGACCTGAATCATGTACATTAATGTGTCCGGCCCAAAATCCTTCGCCTGTCTCTCCAGGAGTTGTTTCTCCCGCCAGGGATTTTCCAGCAGCTCGGCATTGAAGCCACAGGTGGCTACCACAAGCAGGTCCCGCAGGTACCAGACCAACTGGTCGACAAAGACGCCCGTGTCCCTGCCTTCGCTGATTACCCCGTGCACCACCTTCAGCGCGCCGGCGGCATCCTTATTCATTAAACTATCCACCAGGGTCTCCACCTTCTCTTCGCTCACCGTGCCGAGCAGGCCCTGTACGTCCTCAAGGGTTATCCCGCCCTCAGAGAACGACCCCAACTGGTCAAGCAGCGACTGCGCGTCCCTCAGCCCGCCTCTGGAGTGCCGCGCGATGGCCTTAAGCGCCTCTTCCGCTATGTCCATCTCCTCCTGTTTTGCTATCTGACTCAGGCGTTTCACTATGTCGGAAGGGGTGACGTTCTTCAGGTCAAAACGCTGGCAGCGTGACTGGACCGTCTCGGGGAGCTTGCCCGGGGCCGTGGTGGCAAAGAAGAATTTTACGTGGGAAGGCGGTTCCTCAAGTGTCTTCAGCAAGGCGTTAAATGCCTCGCGCGTCAGCATGTGGACCTCGTCGATTATGTATATCTTGAACCGGGAGCGGCTGGGCAGATACTTGACGTTCCCGCGGATAGTCCTTACCTCGTCGATGCCCCTGTTAGAGGCGCCGTCTATCTCCAGGACGTCCATATCACTTCCCTCAGAGATTGACCGGCAGATGTCGCACTTGTTGCAGGGCTTATCCGTCGGGCCCTTCTGGCAGTTAAGGGCCTTTGCCAGTATCCTGGTCAGAGAGGTCTTGCCGACGCCCCTGGGCCCGGTGAACAGATAGGCATGAGCCACACGGCCCTGCTTCAGGGCGTTCTTGAGGGTGGTGACGACGGGGTCCTGCCCCACCACCTCGTCAAAACTCTGCGGCCTGTACTTTCTTGCGAATACGGTGTAACTCATACCTTCCCCGTTTTAATAACGGCCGTGCACCTTTCCTCGATCCACTTTCCCCCGGCACACGCCTGCAGCCAGCTCGGGCCAGGCAACCTCACGGCACATAAGTACAGATGTTTATGGCTGCTGGCTTCCGCCCCTGACCAGGTTCACACTGCCCTATTGCATGAGACCCAACCTTCAACGCCGCTTACAGAGATGCAACCGGGAGTCCGGATGACCTCAAAAAGGCGATTGACCCTGCATAAGCGGATTTCAGGTCACAAGGAACCGCTAGCTCCCCGTCTAGCACGGCCAAAAATTTTACCCTATTTACCTCAACTGATGTCTCAGCATAATACCCTTCTTAACTACAGCCCTCATGGCGGAGAGGGTGGGATTCGAACCCACGAGGCAGTTGCCCGCCTACACGCTTTCCAAGCGTGCTCCTTCGGCCACTCGGACACCTCTCCCGCAGCCGTTTTAATTGTAACACAACAACCTGTCGTGCTAACATTCCGCCCGATAAATCGGGCAGCTACAAACATCCCTGCCGGGTGCCGCAGGGCTTTAGCCCTGCGAAACAATCCGGCCCGATAAATCGGGCAACTACAAACAACGTTATATTTCATGCACCCGGCATGTAGCGGCAGAGTTTACTCTGCTCTGTGCGTTATTATGTAGTGGCAGAGCTTGCTCTGCATGTTGTCGAGCAAGCTCGACCGCTACAAAAAGTTTTTTGTGTAGCGTGCCGGCTTGCTGGCACGTTTTGACGTGGGAGCAAGCTCCCACGCTACAAAAGATATCTCTTGTCGGATGCATCGTAGGGGTACGGCATACCGTGCCCCTACGTTCCCTATATTTAATACCTTATTCTTATTATGGCGGAGAGAGAGGGATTCGAACCCCCGGTCCGCTTACGCGGACAGCGGTTTTCGAGACCGCCCCGTTCGGCCGCTCCGGCATCTCTCCTGGAAAAATTCTCTGAGCAGCCTGCCTGACTCCTCCGCAAGCACCCCGGAGACTACCTTCACCCGGTGGTTAAACCTCGGTTCATCAACCAGGTTGACCACAGAACCCGCCGCCCCTGCCTTCTCATCCAGTGCGCCAAAAACCAGCGTATCAACGCGGGCCTGCACCATTGCGCCCGCGCACATGATACACGGCTCCTTGGTCACATAAAGCGTGGCACCCTCAAGCCGCCAGTTATCAAGCGCATCGGCGGCCTGGGTGATGGCTATCATCTCGGCGTGTGCGGTGGGGTCGCGCAGCGTCTCGCGCTGGTTGTGGGCCCTGGCTATTATCCGCCCATCATGCACTATCAGCGCCCCTACCGGCACCTCATCGGCATCAAGGGCCCTTTCAGCCAGAGTCAGGGCCTCACGCATATAATACTGGTGGGTATCAGCTAACAATCAGCCATCCCCCCCTCTTAAATTTAATGGCAACCCGGCAACTCATCCCCGCTGTGCGGCGCGCAGGCAGGTAGATAGAGGTGTCCATTTCGCCCCAAAAAATACCCTTAAACCAAAAATAAACCCAAATTAGCAATCCGAATTATGGCGCGCCCAGGAGGACTCGAACCTCCAACCTCCGGATTCGTAGTCCGTGACTCTATCCAATTGAGCTATGGGCGCACTCGTAGTCTATACGATTATTATCTGGAACTGGAAATCTCTATGGAAGTATATCCCGTAAAGTGCCGTTAGTCAAGGAGAAACCGTCAATTGGCCTAGCATTTGCTATGGCGCTGGCGGCCGGAGAGGGTCTACATAAGCCCTTTGTCCTTGAGACTTACGTAACTCCCCGCCCCGATTATAACATGGTCGAGCACCTTGATGCCTACCACGTCCGAGACCTCTTTGAGGCGGCTGGTGATATCGATGTCATCCTGGCTGGGTGTGGGGTCGCCGCTTGGGTGGTTATGTACGAAAATGACGGAGGCGGCGGATTCCCTTATGGCGGGGGCGAAGACCTCCCTCGGGTGCACCACGCTTGAGGAAAGACTCCCGGCGGATACCTGTAAGTCCTTTATAATCTTACCCTTACTATCGAGAAGCAGGAGATGGAAGGTTTCCTGCCGCCTGTCCCTGAGCCGTTCGTGCATGTGTTCAAAGACGTCTTTGCTTGACTTCACTCGTTCTCCGCTTGTGAGAGGGGTGGCGGCGAAACGCCTGGCTATGGCCATAGCGGCCTTTACCTGGGCGGCCTTCGCGGGGCCGATGCCCTTTATCAAGGTAAGCTCACCAACGGTCTTCGTAGCTAACTTCCGAAAATCGCCATGCTTAGTCAAAATCTTCCTGGCCAGGTCCACGGCGCTTGCCTCGGGGGTGCCGTCCCTGATGATTATCCCCAAGAGTTCGGCGTCTGAGAGCGATTCCTCCCCCACGGTGATAAGCCGTTCCCGGGGCCTTTCCGCCTGAGGGAGTTCTTTTATTGTGGGCCGCCTGCGGAAGTATCTGCAGAGTTCGGTTAGGACACACTCCCCGCAGACCGGGGCTTCAAGACAGCACACTGCCTGTGGCCCGGCGGCATAGGCGGCAAAGACCGCCTTTACCACGGGTTCCCCATCACCTGAGACGGTGGAGACGTCACCAATTATCTTCCGGATGCGTTCCCTTGCGGCGGGTGAATCCTTCGGGGTCTTCACGAGTCCTATCCGGTGGAACATCTGTCTTGCGGCAGGGTTGGTTTCAAGGGCGGCGTACTCGGCAGCAGATGGATTTTTTTCGGACACAGATAAATCTGACTGCGACGAGGTCCCGGCGGAAAATTTTTCCGTTATCAGTCTGTAGACCTTGCAGGCGTGGCTGTTACCTGACGGTGATGGCTTATCCGGACCGTTCATTATCAACCGTTATTATAAAAGTTTGCAGAGCAAGCTCTGCCACTACATAAACGCATGAAAACCCCCAAAACCCCCGGCGACAGCTCTTACTACGGCGAGTATTTAATTACCTTCACATCCGACACCACCGTTACCGTGCCCTCTTCCATAATCTCGTCGAGACACGTGAGAAAGGTTTCTATCTTCTCCCGGCTGTCTATAATCTCAATTACCATTGGAAGGTCTTCAGCGGCCCTCAGTATCCTGGTGGTATGGACCTTGTGATGGCTGCCGAAACTCTCCACCCCCTTAAGCACGGTCGCGCCGGCCAGACCCTGCTCCATCGCCTTCTGGATTATGGCCTCATACAGCGGCATACCCTTGTAGCGGTGGTCCTCCCCTATAAATATACTGAGACGTCTCCCGTCCTCTATCTTTTTCATGACAGTAATCTCACTGTAATTTCAACACCGTTATGTAACCGAGCCACACAAAGAGCAGACAAAAGACATAGTTGCCTGCTATATAGAGAGCGCCCAGAAAGTAACTCCGTTCTTTAAAAAGTTCAAGGGCCTCGTAGCTGAAAGTGGAGAACGTGGTAAAACCCCCCAGGATTCCTATAAACAGGAACTGCTGCCTCAGGGTGGGTGTGAGGAATAACCTTTGCTCGGCAAATGTGGCCAGAAGACCTATGAGGTAACAGCCGAGGAGGTTTACAAGCAGTGTGCCGTAGGGGAATCTGATGCCAAGGAGTTCAATCATGCCGTAGCCGACCCAGTAGCGCATTATGCTGCCGAGAAACCCGCCGAAGCCTACCCACATTGTGAGCGTAAAGCTCTTTAGCATTTTTTCGCCTCAAAACCTCAGAAACCGAAGAGGTGAAACCGCTTTATAAGCACAGCCCCGACAATCCCCATCGTTATCAGCATGAAAACTACGTAACTGAAAACAAACTTCTTGAAAAAACCATCCGGGCCCATATATCCCTCTCAAAAAAGACAGCCCCAAAATGAATTACCCCCCGGCCAGCCACGCTTTATAGTATCTCCCGGCTACCCCTACAAGGCCATTCTTTTTATTTCTCTGGCCTTCTCCGTGAGCACGGGCGTTTTCAGCCCGAAGAAACCACTGATTATCGCTTTGTAACCTCAAGGTCTCTAATACCCGGCCTCACTCCATAATCGGCCTCTCTGCACAACTTTTGATACTCGTCCTTATCAATGACAACGGCCTTAGTCACACCGGCGGGTATAGAGTACTTACCGTCCGCTCTTCTGTAGCGGCCCAACCATTTGGGCAGCCTGCTAAACGGATGGCTGTAGGCCGCGTCCAGTATCATCCAGCAGTGACCGTATTCGGGATACTCATCAAAGCTCCACTGCCGGACAGGGGCCTCCCCGGGTTGAACCCTGACAATACAAAACACGTGGCGAAAGTCTGTCTCCGGGTCATAAATCCTGACCAGCCCCGATTCAAAACCGGCGAGCTTGAGCATAACGGCAAGAAGCATCGCCTGGTCTTCACAGTCCCCCCTCCCCGACTGCAACGTCTCGTAGGGAAACTTGGGGATGTTGCCTTTTTCCGTTGAATACCTGATTCCTTTTCTTACGTATTCAAAGATGCTCTTAATTCCCTCAATATTCCTCTTTCCGGAAGCAAGCCCTTCCGCCAGCTGTTCAAGCCTTGCTCTAACGGGGCCATTGCAGTCCTTACCCTGTCCTTGCCGGTAATGCTCACATGCAGGCCATTCGATCCCGGCCAAATCATGGAGCGATGCCGCTACGTAGAACCTGATGTGGCGCCGGTTCCTCCCCATAAGGTAACCTTCGTAGATTTCTTCCCTTAAGCAATCGTAATGCTTCTGAAGGTCGGGAACAAGTTTACTATAGTTCAACCATCTCCTGGCCTTCGCCTCATCCGGGAAGCTAAAAAGAATCAAACCCGCCAGAAGTATATGGCAGAAGAACATGGTGTAACCTTTGCCACTTATCTTTACCTGTATTATGGAAAACACTATGGCAACCGTTGCGTTATCCTTTCTTCCGCAGCATCTCGACAAATGCCTCAATGCGCGTCTTCATCTGGCCGTCAACCCCGCCCGGACGGTCGCACTCAAGCGTCAGGATGGGCACGTCCAGGCCCTTCCTGAATACAGTGTCAAAAATATTCCTGAAGCAAAAGCTCTGTACGTAGTGGATTATGCCGTGAATATTGCGCCGCCCGACCTCGCGGGCTATGTCCTCAAGCCTGCCCTGCGCGTCGTATGGATACGTGTACCGCGCGTATTGCTCCACAAGACCGTCAGTCTTATACGGCATACTGAACTGACGCTGTATCTCGTTAAAGACCACGTGGACGTCAAGGCCCTCTACAAAATCATATATTCCACCGCATATCGGGGGGATACCGATATAGCCCAGTCTCACCGTGTGGGGGATGGGCGGCCTACCCCTTGCCTCTTCAATAAATGCCCTTGCCTTCTCCTCAAAGAGACCCACGTTGCCCATCATGTCGCTGGTAGAGACGTTCCAGATATGGTTCTCCTCGCCGGTGACCTTTGAGTCCTCATGGGTGAGGCGGTCTATCTCATGGACAAGGGCGCGCACCCGGTCAAGCTCTCGCTTTACGGCCTCGGCCTTTTCCATGTTTGTAACGAGCGTGCGGGCAAGTTCCTTGAGTTGTGCCCGCAGGAGTATCCTGTTCCTTCCATATGGATACTTGAAGGGTATTACGTCCACACCCTCCGCCCCCAGCACCTCCATAAGGGCGTGGGTATTACTGCAGTCTCCCTCTATGACGCCGATGATTTTTTTCGTGTTCAGTCTCTTTACGGCCGAGAAGAGACCCTTTATCCAGGCGCAGTTGTTCCGGGGGAGTCCGGCGTTTTCGGCCTTCTCTACGAGCCATGAGGGGTCGTCGTCGGTTATAAATATGTTATTAAGGTCAACGGGCACCCGCCCCGCGGCGAAGATTATCTCGATTGGTACGGTAGTGGTAATGCCCACCGAGTTCTCAGGGGAAGGTTCCCTGGGGACGAGTAAGGCCGGGAATGTAGTCGTATCAGGAAAGGCAAACTCCACGGGATTAACCCCCTACGCAGAATGGCACATGGCACTGGACTTTAAGACATAATTACAACAGAGCAATAAAAATAAGTCAAGGAGATACTATGCCTCCCCTGAGGGCACCATTCATTTGACACGGGTAATCTCCGGGGCTAGAATGTCTCAGCCTTCCGGGTGATATCATGGAAAAAGAGATACACAAAAAAGACCAAAAAATCCTGCCGAACCTGAAGGATTACAAGAAGGCCTGCGAGAAGTTCCGCTGGGAAGACATTGAAAAAGAACTCGGCCTTGATATCAAAGGCGGGATAAACATCGCCACAAACGCCATCGACGCACACGCGGCTGGCCGGCGCAAGGACAAGACTGCCCTCTACTGGGAGGGCGCGGGGGGAGAGCGCAAGAAATACACCTTCGCCGAGCTGGCGCGGGAGTCAAACCGTGTGGGCAACATGCTGAAGTCGCTCGGTGTCAAAAAGGGCGACCGGGTGTTCGTGTTCCTGCCCCGTATACCGGAACTCTATATCAGCATCATCGGCATCGCTAAGATAGGCGCGGTGACGGGCCCCATGTTCAGCGCGTTCGGTCCTGAGGCCATCCGCGACCGCCTTAAAGACAGCGGCGCCACGGTGCTTATAACGGACTCCTCTCTCAGGGGAAGGGTCCACCAGGTCTGGGAGGAGTTCCCTGAATTGAAGACGGTAGTGGTATTGCGCATGACAAAGGACGGAAAACTCCGGAAGGGTGAACTCCGTTATGAAGAGGAGATAGAAAAGGCCTCGCATGACCTGAAGGCAGAGCCGATGTCGCCGGAAGACCCTTTTTACATGCTCTACACGTCGGGCACGACCGGCAGGCCCAAGGGTGTGGTGCACGTGCATAATGACATGCTTTCACACTATATCACCACCCGGTGGGTGCTCGACCTGCACGAAGAGGACGTGTACTGGTGCCCGGCAGACCCGGGCTGGGTAACCGGCACCGTGTACGGGCTGTGGGGTCCGTGGCTCAACGGCGTCTCGCAGGTAGTCTTTGAGGGCAGGTATGACGCCGAACGCTGGTACTCCGTTATGGAATACTACGGCGTGACGGTCTGGTACACCGCGCCGACAGCGCTGAGGATGCTGATGAAGGCGGGCGATGAACCGGTAAAGAAATCCGACCTCAGCAGCCTCAGATATATTTGTAGCGTGGGCGAGCCCCTGAACCCGGAGGTAATACGCTGGGGGATGGACGTCTACGGGCTCTGCATACACGACACCTGGTGGCAGACCGAGACGGGCGCTATCATGATAACCAACTACCCGTCGATGCCGGTGCGTCCGGGCTCCATGGGGAAGCCGTTCCCCGGGACCAGGGCGGCCGTCATTGACGCGCAGGGCAAGGAGCTACGCCCGGGGAGTTCCGGTATCCTGGCACTCAAACCCGGCTGGCCGTCTATGATGCGCTCCATATGGCAGGATAAGAAACGTTACAATGAATATTTTAAGATATCCGGATGGTACACTACGGGCGACACGGCGCACATGGATAAGGACGGCTACTTCTGGTTTATCGGCAGGGCGGACGACGTGATAATGACGGCGGGCCACCGCGTGGGTCCCTTTGAGGTGGAGAGCGTGCTGGTCGAGCACAAAGCAGTGGCGGAGGCGGGCGTTATCGGGAAGCCAGACCCTGAGAGGGGACAGATAATCAAGGCCTTCCTTGTACTTCGCGAGGGTTTCAGTCCATCTGACAATTTAAAGGAAGATATTACGGAGTTTATCAAACACCGGCTCTCGGCACACGCCTACCCGAGGGAGATAGACTTCTGCCAGAGCGTCCCCAAGACACGGAGCGGAAAGATAATGCGCCGGCTTCTCAAGGCGCGCGAGCTGGGACTTCCGGAAGGGGACCTCTCCACACTGGAGGACTAACCAGGAGAACGACAGCTTAATGAGCGTTCATTTCATCTTATTTAACGACTACAACTTCTTTTTGCAGTAAGGAGCTGAATGAAAGACTTACACATAAAAGTGAAGGCGTATGCCGGCCACAAGGCGGGAGAAAAGCCGTTCGGTTTTACCCTCCAGGACAAAGAGTACCGTATAGAGGAGATAATGGAGACCGCCGTTGAGGAGAGGGCGGGACACCGGCGGGTGACATTTCGCGTGCGCACCGAAGACGGCGTCTTCAAGATATATTGTTCCCAGAAAGACGGGGAGTGGTACCTGGAGAAATAAACTCTTGAAAGGAGGGCTGGTATGAGCGCAAAGCTCGACGTTAGGGCTATGGGGCTTGCCTTTGGGATAGTGTGGTCTTTCTCCGTGATAATGCTGGGATTGTGTGCCGCCTACGCGAATTGGGGAACGCCATGGGTGGACTTTATCGGGTTCTTATATATCGGATACAAACCCACCCTTGCGGGCAGTTTGATAGGCGGGGCCTGGGCGCTGGTGGACGGCGGGATTGCCGGTCTACTCATTGCATTTGTCTATAACAAGTTTGCGTCTTAGTAAATGGTCTCTACATTGCAGTCTGTAGGACAAAGAGCCCATCGACAATAGTATGTCCCCGCGCCATAATAATTGACATTTGGTGTCGACATGTGATAAAAATTACAGGCCCTTGATCGCAAGTTCATAACAGGAGCAGACAAAAAATGAGCATACAGCAGCTTGTCATACAGATAGAGGCAAAGAGTGGCGGTATAATGGCCGAATATAACACACTGGATATAATTGTCCTCCCGACCACACCGACCCAGTTTGACGTAAACCCGGCCAGCCTGACCCTTGGGATCCTATGGGGAACGTCTTTGTTGTTCCTGGGTCTGATAGCGGCCTTTACCGGCCTTGGAGTCGGTCTGGTCGAAGTGCTTGGTTATGTACATACCGGGTATAATCCGACAATCTTTGGTGCGTTTATGGGCTGCGTATCCGGTCTTGTATATGGATTTATAACCGGCGCCGTCGTTTTCAGGCTTGGCAACGTGTTTTTGACGGGCGGTTCTGACCGCTAATTTTGCCCGGCAAGGCCGATGAGTCTGAGCCCAGTCAGAAATACCCATAGCAGGAATGAAAAAAGCACGAGTCCGCTTATAAGGTATACGGGAAAAAATATCTTTGAAAAAATGCTGATGACCCAAACAAGTGTTCACCGGCAAAAAGGACCCGCCGTGCGGCCTCCCCACCCCAACCGGCGTACCCTCGCTTATTGAATTATGCCGCAGTACCTTCCAGGGCCTTCTCTTTGAGGGACTCTACCACCTCGTCTATAAGGCCGTACTTCATTGCCTCTTCGGATGACATGTAGAAATCCCTGTCAACATCGCATTCTACCCGTTCCAGGGGCTGGCCCGTGTGCCTGGTCAGTATGACGTTGAGACTTTTCTTAAGACGCATTATCTCTTCAGCCTGGATACCGATATCGGTCGCGGTGCCACTCATGCCGCCCCAGGGTTGGTGAAGCATGATCCTGGTATGAGGCAGGGCGAACCTCTTCCCCTTTGTGCCGGCGGCAAGCAGGATAGCGGCCATGCTGAACGCCTGGCCTATGCAGTAGCTGGCCACGTCGCATTGCACAAACTGCATGGTATCGTAAATGGCCAGCCCGGCCGTGATAGAACCACCGGGTGAATTTATGTACAGGTTTATGTCCTGACTCTTATTCTCGTTCTGGAGAAAGAGCATCTGGGCAATAACAAGATTAGACACGGCATCGTCTATCGGGGTTCCGACGAAGATTATGCGGTCTTTAAGCAGCCGGGAATAAATGTCGTAGTGTCTCTCCCCGTAGCCGGTCTTTTCTATCACGTACGGCACGTAAAGCTGTGACTTAGAGTCATGCACTTTTTGAATACCATCAAAATCTTTAGGGCTCATTTAAAACTCCTTTTGTCCTACCTTTTGTTTCTTTTCAGTCTTTTGTTTTTCTTTTATACTATTTTTGCTTTCGGCCTTTTGCTTTCCTTCTGTCTTTTTCTTGTCCTCTATCTTCTCGTCTTCTGTTTTCTCATCTTCTACAACAGCCTCTTTCCTGATAAGTTCCAACACCTTAGACTCTCTCATCTGATGCCTAAGGGCGGATAGAGACCCGTGTTTCTCAAGCTCGCGGCGCATCTTAGCCGTGGTAGTCTGATAAGCGGCGGCCATTCTCTGAATCCTCTTTTCGACCTCCTGCTCGGTGACATATATCTTCTCCTTGCCGGCGATGTCTTCAAGGATTAGAGACAGTTTGAGGTCCCTTACCACTGACTCGTAAGAAGCGTTCTTCAGCCTTTCACCTTCCTTTTCCACCTCTTCGGTGGGTAAGCCCTTCTGCAGCAACTCCATCTTGTGTCTGTATAACCTCTCGTCTGTCTGCGCCGCAACCAGGTCAGCAGGCAGCTCGAAGTCCGCCATGTCTGAGAGTTTCTGGTATATCTGGGCCTGAAGGTCTTCCTCTACCCACCCCTTCTTATCCATTTCGAGCCTCTTCCGCACCTCGGCTCGCAGCCCGTCCAGTGACGGGGCGCCCAGCTGTTTTGCCAGTTCATCGTTTATCTCCGGCGTGTGCGGTCGTTTTATTTCACTTATGACTATTTCGAGGGTGGCCTCCTTGTCCCGGTATTCCGGGAGATGGAATCCAGAGCCAAGATTGGCCTCCGCCTCCCGCTTCTCCCCGGGTTTCGCCCCTTTAAGGGCCACAAACAGTTCCGGTACCGGGATGTCAGCCACCGCCCCGCCGGGAACCCATACCGCCACCTCTTCATCCTGATGTATAACCTTGCCGTCCACCAGTACCTTGTAGTCACAGATAACCTGGTCGTTCCCCTCCACGTTACCTTTTTCTTCCGTCACCAGCTGCATCTTGCTGAGGCTTATATTCTTCAGAGCCGATTCTATCTCTTCGGAGGTTACCACGGTGGACCTTCTCAGGAGCTTCAGTCCTTTATAATTGCCGGCTTCGACGGCTGGTTTGACTTCCAGTGTAATGTCAAATTTCAGCACCTTTTTGGGGTCAAACTCTACCTTTCCGAGTTCGGGATAGCCGACGGGGTCAAGCTTGTGCAGGTTCACCGCCTCCTGGTACGCGTTCTTCACGAGAGATTCCTTGACCTCTTCTTCAATCTGTTTACCGAACTGGCGCTCTATTATGCTTCGGGGGATCTTGCCCTTGCGGAATCCAGAGACCTTTGCTGTGGCACCTACTTCACGAAAACGTTTTTTAAGCTGGCCGTCTATCTCTTCCTTCGGGACTTCTATGTCCAGCCGTTTCTTGCAGGGCCCGACGTCCTCAATTGTTATGCTTAAACCTTCCGTCTTAGAATTCTCCACATCAGTCCTCAAAAAATTATAGATATTATGGAGCGGGTGATGGGGTTCGAACCCACGACATTCACGTTGGCAACGTGATGCTCTACCACTGAGCTACACCCGCATTGTATTCCACGGCGTATCAAACGCCATTATATAGCAAACTAGCCGGTTACCCGTAAGAATTCCGCGTAAACATTTTATGGTGCGAGAGGGGGGATTCGAACCCCCATGGGAGTTACCCACTAGATCCTAAATCTAGCGCGTCTGCCAGTTCCGCCACCCTCGCTGTACAGGGCAGGGTTAGTCAATACGGTGCCATTACCTCCGGGCCTTCTGTATGTTTAGATATTCTTTTTGACTAAACTTAGACCACACTTTTAAATTTGACCGCATTTTGACCAAGATTTTTAAGACTTCAGGAAATCTCTTGTGGGGTTTAATAATAAAGGGATTAATCTTAATCGTTTGTATCGTCTGTGGTTAGAGCTAACCCTTTTAACGTAAAGAATGGTACGCCCTGGAGGATTCGAACCTCCGACCCACTGATTAAGAATCAGTTGCTCTACCGAGCTGAGCTAAGGGCGCACAAACGCTTCCAAAACCACCCCGCCACGGGCAATAAAAAACTCTTGCACGGTTAATGGCGCGCCCGGCAGGACTCGAACCTGCAACCGTTGGATTCGAAGTCCACTACTCTGTCCAATTGAGCTACGGGCGCCTTCTTTACAAGTACCGGCGCTTATTATAAATACTCCGCCAGGTTTTTCGTTTATACAAACAACCTACACCCCTGTCAAGCGGAATGCCCCTCAGAGCGGGCAGTGGCACGTTATCCGTCCAGGTGTGTTACTTCACAATCTCGCTAACAAATTTAAGTTTGTCTAACGGTGTATGATGTTTAAAAGCCCCTGCATGTCCAAACCATTCCGGTAGACAACGACCTTCTCGCCCAACGGAGTGGCGAGTCTACGATATGGTCGTTGATATCTGGAGTAGGCCGTAGGGGCACGGCATGCCGTGCCCCTGCCACATAAAAGATGTAGCGTGCAAGTATTTATAGGCTCGATAAATCAAGTGGCTACGAAGTCTTTCGTAGGGACAGGGTCTGTCCCTGTCCGAGTGGCCTGAAGACCTGCCAAAAGGATTACACCCTCCCCAGGACAAGATACCGTCTCACCTTATGGCATCCGCATTGCAATTTGATATACATGTTAAGCCCTGAAAGGGTTTGAGCGTATCACCAGGGGGTGGGCGCAGACGAGCCACGATACCTGGCGGCAGTTTTAGGGCTTTGTCTAAACAGGACTTACATGGGCGTCAGGGAGGCTCGACCCAAGTGCCCGGCGAGGGTGTCTTATACGCCGCCTGACCCTGTATGCGCAGTAACTCTACGTATTATGTAGTCTTGCTACAAAATTTGTAGTATCGGTATGCCATCAGGGTGCAGCCGGGGAAATAATTGAAATTCGAGCGTAATTGGTCTAAAATAAAAGAGTTATAGATAGAGACCTCTGAAAAATGCAAAAAAGAAAAGTAATGTTGCGTATTGTCACCACTTCGTTCCTCGCAATAACGGCTTTGTGCGTTTTGCAGAGGTTTTAGATAACTTGTTATTGCGTATTGAATTAAGATGAGAGGACATTGTAGAAGATGTTAAAAACGCTTATATAGCCCGGGACCCTTAATAAAATTATCTACATTTTCTCTCAGGGGCAAGTTCATGAAATCTCAAGAAGGCTATGTGTTGATCATAACGGTACTGACAATTGCGGCCCTGGCGATATCTTTTGGCGTAGCCAACCGCTCCTTCTTCCTGTCTGCCGGGAGAGACAGGGAGCAGGAGACCAAGGATGAGATAGAGCGCATTGTGGAGGCGATAAAGGGGAATCCCAACGTCAAGACCTTTGGCTATATAGGCGATATGGGAAGGCTGCCCAACACGCTGTCAGAGTTAAATACACAGGGCTCTCAGCCTGCCTTCCATAACGATGACAGCGGTACTACGCATTTTATGAGCGTTAAGATGGGCTGGAACGGCATTTACGTCCCGGGGGTCTACCAGGATTCCTATCTCGAGGACGCCTGGGGAAACGATTATACCTATACCATAGGAACGGTTGCAGTAGACCATGACAACAACGCCGGAACCGCCACGGTAAACTGGAGGCGTGCCCAGATAAAGAGCAACGGGCCTGACCAGACCGCCAGCACCGATGACGACATAAGCTCAGAGTATATGTGGGAGAGCGGGGCATTATATTTCAGCCCTCGAAAAGCGGACGATTTCCCCAACATCCCTGGTTGGGCGGATATCAACCTTTATTCGGCGACCAACGGTGAACAGACGCTTACAACCATTGACGGGTCTCAAGACAAAATAAGCTTTACCGACGGCGAGGGCAATACCTTTCAAGTCTTGCCTGCCAGTACCATAAGTCATGGCCCCCACGCCACGGAGCTTATGCGCAGCGGTGAGGGTGCAGGCAAAAAGAACCAGCAGGGTGTGTTCAACTGTCAGGGTGGCGTACTTAAGCTTATTATAATTTTTATACCTGATTAATCTTTGGTGGCAGTGAAATGAAAAGAGGAAGAAAAATGGTGAAACGAAGAGGTTTTACCCTGATTGAAATTGTGGTGACGATAGCCATAATGGGTATCCTGTTGGGGGGCTCCGTTCCGCTTGTTATTCAGACTCTTAAGGCGAAGAGGGAGAGAGCTACCATAGAGCGGATGAAGACTATCTATGGGGCGATAATGGGTGATGCTGCACTCGGGGACTTCGGCTTTCTGGGGGATATAGGCGATTTTCCGAGTGCGCTGAGTGACCTGGTATCAAAACCCGTCAGCCTGTCTACTTTTTCTACAAGCAATACTAATAGCATTGGCTACGGCTGGAGGGGGCCTTATCTGGACCTGGAGTTTGAGGCCCTGAAGGACGGCTGGGGAAACGACTTTAAGTACTCCACGGCGGACAGCCTTCCAGAGGGTCAGATAAAGAGCGCGGGTCCCGACGGTACCTTCGATAACTCCGACGATATCGTATACCCCTTTCTGCCCGGCAGTGAAAAGGTGGAAAAGAACGCCACGCTCCTCATTACGGCGCTGATAGACGACACAAGCGTGGCCGCAAACCTGCAGGGCGGCGGTGTACCCAATCCAAGAAACTCAATCATAAAGGTATACTTTGCTACTAATGGTGCAGAGGATGTAACGCCCTTTGAGAAGAGCGCCAGGGATCAGGGCGGTAATGTCTTTGATGATATTGGGTTCATCTTTACCACCCATCAGGGCCTGCACGCAGTGGAGCTCAGCTATACGAACGACGAGAGTAGCCCCACTACCACTACAAACCTCTTTACGGTGGAGCTTGTAGGCGGGGTTCAAAGCAATGTGGTCTTCCGCCATCCACAAAGCGGGCACATAGTGCCGTAGCTTTTTATAATGGGGCTCGATCGACATGTTTGGTATAAGGACATCAAAAACAAGTGTTAATTTGAAAGTCAGCAACCGTTCGGCCTTCACCCTGCTTGAAATAGTCGTGGTGCTGGCCATCGTAGCTGTACTGGCAGGGAGCCTGGTGCCCCTGGGCCTTCAGTTCATGGATGCCAGGCGGGAGAAGGCCACCAGGCAGGAGATAGAGACCATATTTGAAGGCATATTCGGCAACCCGGAGAAGGGGAGTTTTGGATACGTTGGAGACGTAGGCGCTCTGCCGGGCAGCCTGGACGACCTTCTCACAAAACCCGGGGGTGTGTCCGACTTCGCCCACCACACCAATGACGTAGGCTACGGTTGGAGAGGGCCTTATATTGATACCGTATACAGTGACATTAAAGACGGCTGGGGCAACGCCTATGACTTTGGGGTAGTGAAGACCGGGCAGATACGAAGCGCCGGGCCTGGTGGAGACTTCTCTACCACCGACGACAACATAGTCTTTCCCTTCGTGGATGCCGCCAGCGGCGCCGTGGAGACCGACGGCACCCTCCTGGTCACTGCATTTGTAAATGACATACCAAATCCGTCAGGCACCACTGTTACGGTATACTTCGCCACTAACGGCACTGAAGATGTTACACCCCTTTCAGACAGTACGCCCTCTGACGGCTTCAAATTCAGCACCCATCAAGGCATCCATGCCGTAAAGGTTACCCATGTCTCCTCGGACACCAACCCTATAACAACTACCAAGACCGTTAACGTTCCGGTTGTTGGCCGCCGCCAGGTAAGTGAGGAGATATTTTTGAGGACAACAGGGATAGTAAGCCCATGACGCCGGATGATACAGACAGAAACTACTGCAAAATGCCCAAAGGATATTGTCCAAGGGTGCCGGAGGTAACGAAGGATCTCGTCAAAAACATGAGATTCTTCGCTTGGCTCAGAATGACACATGGTGGGGCTAAAAGGGGATTTAGCCTGGTGGAAATAATTGTCGTAATAGCCATCGTAGGTGTCTTTGCCGGGGCTTTAGTCCCTCTGAGCCTCATGTTAATGGGACAGAAACGGGAGCAGACCACAAGGCAGGAGGTGAAGGCTATATATAAGGCCATCTTCGGCGACCCGGAGAGAGGGACTTTTGGGTATGTTGGAGACGTGGGCGCACTACCAGGCAGCCTCGATGACTTGATTGCTAAACCCTTAGGTGTCTCTGCCTTTGCCTTCTACACGAATAATGTAGGCTATGGCTGGAGGGGGCCGTATCTTGACAAACAGTTCAGCGACCTCGAGGACGGCTGGGGGACCGCCTATGACTTTGGGGTAGTGAAGACCGGGCAGATACGAAGCGCCGGACCTGACAGGGACTTCTCTACCACCGACGACAACATAGTCTTCCCCTTTGTGGCCTCTGCCAGTGGCGCAGTGGAGGTCAACGGAACCCTCCAGGTTACAGTCTATATAAACGAGGTGCCAAATCCTGCAGGGACTACAGTGGATGTATATTATCCCACTAACGGTACTGAAAATGTTACACCTCTTTCAGACAATACTCCCTCTAACGGATTTGAGTTCAGTACTAACCATGGTATCCACGCCGTAAAGGTAACGAACACCACTAGCGCTACCACCGTTACAAAGCTTGTGAATGTCCAGGTAATTGCTCGCCGGCAGGTAGCGGAAGAGATATTCATGACATCATCAGCTACTGTACTCCCCTGATCCCGTCTACCTGATGTAGTAGTTTCCCCCACTTAAGGGTCAAGTGCGAATAGCCCGATAAATCGAGCAGCTACATCACTATATGCCTGCCACATTTCACATTCATCATTATTTTCTCTGTAGAGTTCCATTTTTGCATTGGCGCTGGAGTGTGTAATTGTGCCGTTCTTGGGACGTGTGCCACGTAGCGTTGGAGCCGTGCCAGAGGCTGAAAGCCCGCCAGTTAGTTTGGAGGGCAGGTCTACCTTCGGCTTGACTTGCTCCAACGTTTTAACGTGGCAGTCCGCCTGAGGCGGACCACGCTACATAAATCAGGCAACAACACAACTGTATACACACCTACGCCTTTACCATCATCTTTCCTCTAGCGTCAGATAACGCGGTATTTTTGTAGTGGCAGAGCTTGCTCTGCTTCAACGACCATAAAGGTCGTTGTCTACCAAAGACTGTGGTAGACAACGAATTTTAATTCGTTGATGCCTGTCGGCCTATTCACCCCCACCCTTACCCTCCCACCTTAAGGGGGAGGGTAAACGCATACGGGTATACAGGATGTAAGGGCTCCTTCCGCTTAAGGCAAAGCATTTTTTGTAGCGGCAGAGTTTACCCTGCTTAACGTCGAGCAAGCTCGACCGCTACATTGTGAGGGGATGGTGCGTCAACGACCGTAAAGGTCGTTGATTTGATGTAGCGTTGGAGCTTGCTCCAACGTTGAACGTGGCAGCAAGCTGCCACGCTACACACAGAATGACAAAGGGGTAGGTCGTTCGCTGGAGGTGTGACAGACCCGCCATTGTTTGGACGGGCCCGTCCCTACGATAATATTTGACAAAAAAAGAGGATAAGTCACCCAAGAAGACGGAGACAGCTGAGGGCCTGTGCTATCTACCTCTCTGCTACGGGTTTGACCTATCCTCTAATCTGAAACTGCAAAACGAATACGGCCCCCCAAACCAACGGCATTTTTGCAGCTAACGTCTTTACGTGGGTGTTTTGCGTTCAGGTACACAGCTAGAATCTTCCCACGTATTTTTAATAGTAAGCAACATCCGTACCACAGGGGCACTTGTAGCATATAATGCATCTGAAGTCAACGGCGTATACCACCAGTATACCTTTTAAGGTAATAGGATAAAAGGTGTTGCAACATAGTTATTAAACATACGTTTTTTACGGTGGGGGGGCTGGAACTTGTCCGTCCAACAAATTTTGTGGAATAAGCTACAAGATTTGTAGCTTACGGGGCACAGTTCCTTCTTGGAAAGTATTGTGTGGTGCTGTATAATTCCCGTCTAAACTCCTTCTGTGCACCATTTTACTTTCAACATAATCCATAGAGATGATACTCGAAACACTTGAGGTCGGTCCGCTTGCGGTAAATTGTTACGTCCTCGGCTCGCGAGAGGGCGGGGAAGGGGTTGTTATAGACCCCGGCGACGAGCCGGAGGAAATTATCCGGGCGGTCGCCGAGCATAAACTTCTGGGCAAGATACGGTATATCCTGGCCACTCACGGCCATTTTGACCATGTGGGTGCCACAAAAAAACTTAAGGAGGAACTTCCTTCCGCGCGCTTCCTTATCCACAAGCTCGACGTGGAACTGCTGGACATACTCAAAGACCAGGCCGGTTACTTCGGCTGTCCGGAGGTAGAGAAACCGCACGTGGACGGATACGTGGCCGACGGTGACACCATAAGCTTTGACGGTATAGATTTGAAGGTGGCACACACGCCCGGCCACTCCAGTGGCGGGGTCTGTTACCTTACTGACGGCAAGGCGTTCGTGGGCGATACCCTGTTTGCCGGCTCTGTGGGCCGCACCGATTTTCCCGGATGCTCCGCCGAAGAACTGGTAAACTCTATACGCGGTAAACTCCTGCCCCTGGGGGAAGACGTGGTGGTCTATCCGGGTCATGGTCCTTCCACCACCATCGGCGAGGAGATGCGTTCGAACCCGTTCCTTACCGGGTCTTATTTTTGAGACAACATGGTATTGGAATAACTTTTTCAGAACTTTTCCGGTATAAAGGGCTATGCGGACCGTAGACACAGGAACCATTACGGAAACAATTAAAAGACTCTGCGTCTCAGCCAACCATGAGCTGAACGATGACCTCATATCGGCCCTGGAAGAGGCCCTCAAGAGAGAGGAATCCCCGGTGGGGCGTGACGTCCTGTCGCAGATACTGGAGAACGCGCGCATCTCCCGGCAGGGAATTTTACCGGCATGTCAGGACACGGGGGCCACCGTTGTGTTCGCGCGGATAGGACAGGACGTGAGGTTCGCGGGCGGGGATTTTGGTGAGTCTATACAGAAGGGGGTATCGGAAGGATATAAAGGCGGTTACCTGAGGGCGTCTATGGTAAAGGACCCGTTCCAGCGGACGAATACGGGCGACAACACCCCCTGTATGATACATTCAGAGGTGGTGGCGGGCGACGCACTTAGTCTGACGGTGATGGCCAAGGGCGGGGGCTGCGAGAACCAGAGCCGTATCGCAATACTCACGCCCGCTGCGGGAAGGCAGGGGGTAATAGATTTCGTGGTAGACGTGGTCAGGCAGGGAGCGGCAAGGGCCTGTCCGCCAAACATAATCGGCGTTGGTCTTGGCGGCACATTTGACACGTGCGCCCTTCTGGCGAAAAAGTCACTCTTAAGGCCGGTTGGAAGTCACAACGAAGATACCATCATGCGTGAGCTGGAGGAGGAACTCCTTGACAGGATAAACGACCTGGGTATAGGCCCCCAGGGGCTCGGGGGCAGGGTAACCGCCCTGGCCGTCCACGTGGAGCAATCTCCCTGTCATATCGCCAGCCTGACGGTGGCGGTTAACGTTGAGTGCCACTCCCACCGGGTGAAGTCAGCCAGTATTTAGGGGCTTCAGCAACATAGAACCCTAGTGGTGTTTATGTCCCCCGGATTCTTCCGAGCCGCAGCGGCAGCTTTCAACCGTGCATTTGCATCTTGCCTCACTGCCGCCGCAATGGGCGCAGACCTCGCTTTCCGGCGGGCAGGCGCAGGCATAGTTGTCGGGGTAGGCCTTAAACTGGTCGAAACACTCTCCTGAACAGAAGCTGTACACCTTCCCGTCGTATTCCGCCTGGATGGTGGTGTCGTCCTCTTCCTCAATCTTAATCTTGCACACGGGGTCAAAGACCTTTTCGGCCATCGCCGCGGGCGCAGGACCCATAAATAAAACCGATATGAGAACCAGAATGGATAACGACATCAATCTCATTTCAAATCTCCAGAATATGTTTCAGGGTCAGATACATGCCGGAGACGTTCTCAGGCCAGGCCCTTAATAATGAACCGTCTCTTTCTCTTGCGCAGATTATATTTTCTTTTGTCGCGTATTTCAAACAGATAAGGGCAGCCTGCGCCTGGCTCCGCCGACTCTTGGACGGAAGACGGCGCCAGCACTATGTTGCGGTAGTCCCCGTGGCCCCCTCCCTTTACCGCCTGGAAATAGTCCGCCTCGGAAGGCGCGATGTTGCCCAGACCGGGGCCGCCGCGGCATACGTTCACTATAACACCCGGCAGCTCACACCCCGCCCCTCTTTGGAAGCTCTCTGGACAGATACTCCGCGAGTTCGCTTTGGGGGGTAATCGGATAACCAAAATAAAATAGACAGCCCGCCCTTATGGCCGCCTCGGCCATGGCCTCAGCACCCCTCATTAAGTACTTTTTACCCATAGCTTCTCTACCGACATGACTGTTACGCGGAAGCCCCAACAACTTTATTCTAGCATGCCGTGTTGAGGTTGGGCAAAACGAATGGTTGTAGATGCAAGCGGGCCGGGAAGATGCAAATTACGTACATAAATGAAGCTTGGGACACACGCCCTGCGGGTGGGGGTTAGCGTCTCGCTTTCGGCCTGTTATTTCTTTTTTTTGAGGAGTAATACTTTTTATAAAACTTCGGCCTGGCCTTCTTAATGTATCTCATCAGAGCTTTTACGGTGTGAAAGGCCACTTTATGTGAGTCGTGGAGGTCCTGCTCGTGACAATCTTCACGCGCAAAGGCCCTGCAGATGGGAGGGCGTTCCTCATGTATCGTGCACATTCCGTCCGGTCCCAGTTTGTCGCACCTGGCCTCAAACAGTATGTACCAGTCGTTTTCCTCGTCGATGTAGACACTACAGCCCTTATGGTAGATGTAAAACTTGATGTCCTCGACCTCGGTCTTTGTGACAGGCTTGTCTATCTCCACCGATACGTACCAGCAGCAGGCGTCGCAGTCTCCGCAAGGATTATTATTTTCTGGAAGCGCCGGTTTCGTCTTTGAGCCGGCTTTCTTTGTCATTAAGAACATGAGTCTCCCGGTATGAGAAAAGGTTGGGGTGAGCGAAGGGATTCTCTTAGAGGGGGAAAGAAGGAGGCAGAAGGTTATTGTCTAAAAAGGTACTCTTTTCTAGACTCTCCTTGAGCCTTCATAACCCTTGCTAAATTAGCATCAGTTTTAAGATGGAATCTGCTACTTAGGATATATATCTCTAGTAAGGGGCCCCCCCTTGCCGACCTAGATTGAAAAGGCCTGATAGGATATTTTACGCTTTTGCCTTCTTTAGAGCCAAATTTACTCGGAATCTGTGCTTAAATATCTCACAATCACATCACTTGGGGCCGATAAAGGATAGGCTCTCGCTAGGGCACACTAGCGTGCATATGCCACACTGGACGCAGAGTTCTGGATTATGGACAACCCTTGAGGTCTCGTCGGTTTGCCAATGGCCGTCGTTGAACCAGGTCCCACGCTGGCCAAGTAAGGGTTCTTTGCGCACTATCTCCAGTGCACCCTGGAGGCAGCTCTCAACGCACCTTCCACAGCGAAAGCACCTCTCATCCGTCCTTGTCTGTATAGAGAAATCACATTGCAGGCACCTGGAGGCCTCAAGAGTAGCAAGCTCCCGGTCCATACCATCCTCTACCTCTTGGAAACTCCCTTTGAGAGTGTCCATCCAACCGCCATAGACCTTCTTTCTGTGGAGCCTCTCCGGGTCCTCAAAATACCACGGGGAACGGTCTGTCTGCTCCAGTTCCTGAGGTTGACTGGGTAACTCGGGCTCCTGACCAAGAAACCTGAGTATCTCATGGGAAACTTCGTGGGCCTTGCCGATGACTTCTATGACGTGGGTTGTAGTGCCAGTAAGGAAGTCACCTCCTGCAAATACCCCCTCCATGCTAGTACTGTAGTCACTGGGTTTGATTTTAAAGTCCTCTGGGAAGACAGAAAGGTCTGGTTCTTGGGCGACGGCCGGTATCACTATATCAGCCTCTATCTCAAACTCACTGCCTTCGAGGGGTACTGGTACCCGTCTGCGGTCCTTCAGGGACCTTCTCTTGTCTGGCTCTACCAGTTTCATTTTCACACATTTCAGCTTGGCTACCCTCTTGCCATCACGACTTATCATCTCTACAGGGGCCACTAAATAGTGGAGGGGTATATGCTCCTTGGTCATGGCTAACTGCTCCAGCTCATCCATAGGCATCTCTTCCTTACCCCTGCGGTAAAGAACGACGGGCTTGGCCCCCAGCCTAGCCGCACTCCTAGCTGCATCGGCTGCGGTAAAACCACCCCCAATTACGGCAATTGTCTTACCCTTAACCTCTACAGCCTTGCCCAGGTTGAGCCTCCTGAGGAAGGTGATGCCCGGGATTATCCCTTCCAGGTATTCACCCTTGACCTTCATGAGCTTGGGTCTGTGGGCCCCAATAGCTAAGAACACGGCATCAAAGTCCTTTCTCAGGTCCTCTAAGATTACGTCCTTACCCAGGGCACAGTTGAGCCCGATTGTTACCCCCAATTTCTTCAGTAGGTCTATCTCTTTTTCTATTATTTCCGTGGGCAGGCGGTAAGAAGGGATGCCAACCCTTAGCATCCCGCCCGGCTCAGGCAGGGCCTCGAATACTACCACATCACAGCCGGCCAGTATGAGGTCATTTGCGACGGTGAGCCCGGCAGGACCAGAACCTATCACGGCTACGGACTTGTTGTTCTTCTTTATGGGTAGAGTCTCATCCAGGAACATCTTTACGTAGTCAGTTGGGAGATTGTCGGTGATGAATCTCTTTAGTCCCCTAATAGACACTGGCTCCGTGGATACGGTCTGTCCTCCATCCCTGGGCCGTATGCAATTCCTCTTGCAGCTAACTTCGCAGGCGTAGGTGCATACCCGGCCGCAGATGCTAGGAAAAACGTTAGCTACCCTGTTTATCTTCCATGCCCCGTAAAGGTCACCCTCCAGAATAAGACGAATGTATCTTGGAATGTCAGTATTGCTGGGGCAAGCCTGCTGGCAGGGAGACATCTGCGTACGATCCATGATATGGCCCTCTATTTCCGTAAAAGGTTAAGGCATCTGCAAAGCACCATGTGCTAGTACCGCAAATCCTTACTGTACGGGCTTAATTCGTCTCACCAGAGGTAGACCTTGAGGTCGTGTGGCACCATAGGTTCGACCCAGTAGGCAAGTCAGCCTCTGGTGGTGAAAGGACTTCTTCATACGCTACTTTTTAGTGTACAGCAATATACAGAAACGTGTTTCCCAATGCAATAGGTTTTATCTATAATCAGACCATGATGAGCAGAGAGTCTATACTAAATAGATAGTATTACAATGGCTTACAGTTAGGTTCTAATAAACAATATTATTTCTCTCTCAATTTTTGTCAAGTAAATAACAGAAAGACACCCAAGAATAAGCCGGGGTCATGGAGAGGGTCACTCCCCACAACCCCTAATAGAATCAACCACTTGGTGGACAGCTATCCGAATTGGTGTACACTAAAATTATCACTAAAAAAATTTAATAATAGTGCCCAAAATAGCCTCGGTGCCCACTCAGTGCCTGCCAGAATGACAGTTCTTGGCATCAAATGTCGACACTTGTCATCGATTGTCACTTCAACACAACATAAAGAAAGCCCTGAGCTTACGTCATAAGTCCAGGGCCTATAAGCTGGGGTGAGCGAGGGGATTCGAACCCCCGACCCCCAGAGCCACAGTCTGGTGCTCTTTTTTGTAAGCCCTTACTGCACATTACGTTGCAGCTTCAAAATCTTTCTTGTGCCGCCAGTGTGCCAACTAGGGACGGACATAATAGCATTTCTTTCGTCTCCCGGCAAGACCTCGGCATATATGTCCATGGTAATAGAAATACTTTTATGTCCCGCAAGCTGCTGCACCACCTTGGGGTTTGCACCGTTCCTTATCAGGTGGGTTATGAAGGTGTGTCGGAGCGAGTGGATACGTACACCCTTTAAATCTATACCCGCCCTCTTGACGGTCTCTTTAAATCTAGTGAGAAGATTATTTCTTAATGGGGTGTTGTGCTTGGTGGTGAAGACATACTTTGACTTTGACAGTGGCCTCAAAGCTTTAAGCTCCTTATAGAGCCTATCAGCCATGGGGATTATTCGTATACCGCCCGTCTTTGTCTCAAAGTCCTCTCTGTTCTGCACCTTGATTTCTTTGCGCTTTAGGTCTACATCATCCCACGTGAGATTCACCAGCTCAGACTTCCTTAACCCGCTGGTAATAAAACACAGCCACACCGGTTTATAGCGTTCCGTGGCGGCATCAAGTAGCCGCTCTATTTCTTCTCCGGTCAAGGCTCTCTTAAACCGTTTCCCACGATGCTTCAAGGGTTTTACTGTTTGCAGGGGATTTGACGCGATAAGCTCCGACTCTACGCCCTTCTGAAGCATTGATTTTAACACCATTACTTCAAGGTTTATCGTCCTGTCACTTACAGGTGCACACCTCTTACGGTGTTCTACGTAATCGTCAATGCGTGAAGGGTTGATTTCCGAAACAAGCCTTGAGTCTAAGTAGCTCAGTATCAGGTTTAAGTCCTGGACATAACCTTCGACGGTGCGCTTCTTGAAATGCAGTTTGATGTGCTTCAGGTATCTTCGCTTAAGCTCCTCAGTCTCGACACGGTTATCTGCCAGGCCATACTCCCCACGCACAGCCCGGCCTTCCATCTCTTTTAAGACCTGCAAGGCTACTTGGCGGTCTCCCGACACAGATTTTCGTACTCTTTGGCCGTTGGCCGTGAAATCTACATACCACCTGCCCGCGCGTTTAAAGATTCTACCCATTGGCCACCCCCTTTTCGTCTTGGGTTAACAAGGTTTTGGGGTGACTATACTCCCTTTCGGATGTTTTTACAACCTTGCGCTTTCTTCGCCGGGGTTTGTTTGCTGTTCGCTTGACAGCCTGGTGCACCTCTTCTAATACAAACCTTGGGGTGCCGCCTAAACGGTAGAAGGGTAGGTCCCCTTTGGACATCAAGCGGCGTACCGTTCTCTCGCTGTAGCTGAGAACCTTCGCTACCTCCTTAAGGGTTACGTATTTTTCTGGCGTCCTTACAACCAAAAACTACCCTCCCGCCCTTATTGGGTGTTGAGACTCAAACCTTTCCGGCTCAAGACAGCTTCCCGTGCAAACGTTTACCCACTTACCAATGGTTTGCCTGAAATCCTCTACCCCAGCCTTCCCCCCAAGGCAATCTCGCCACAGTTCCTCAAGGCTATCGGTTAGCCTGTTCGCCTTTTCAGCGTTGTACCTGTCCTTCAGGCTGGGGTCTTTCACCCACGCAGCGTCTATCCAGCCTAGGGCCGCTTGAAAAATTGTGTCCAGCGTTTCGAAGGCGACATACCGTGTGTCCTCGTCAACCACCGATATTCCCGCGGAACTGTCCTTTTTTAATTTTTGATATTGTTCGTAAAGCGTACCCATTTTTTCCTCTTTCCCTTCCTGTACCCCTATATACTGTATTTATACCGTTACACCGTAACATATCCTTTCACTATAAGGGTTTATGTGTGAAATTCGTACCGTTACGCGTCTCCTCTGTAACGGTACGTTTTTCGGCTCTAAGTCTTTGTTACGTAACGCTCTGTAACGATGTAACGGTTGTAACGCCACATACATGCCCGTAAGGGGAAGGCGTTAAGTATTTTCCCCCTCTGCGAGATAGCGTTCCCGGAGGTCCTGTAGGTCCCGGTATCGTAGTTTGTACCCCCTCACCACAGTTGATCCCACACGGTGCGGCCTAGAATTAAAGCCTAAGCGGTTTATAAGCCGTCCGGCTTTCCAGGGGGTGTCACACCACGCAAGTTCCGGCTCCTGCTCAAATAGGCCCAACACCTTCTTACTACTGAGTATTGCTTGGCTTCCCTCGCCTTCCGGTTCAAGGCCCAACTTTAGAAGTGCTCGGACGGTGTGTTGCGCCGAATCTGCGTGGTCATCTGCACCTTTGGCCCCTGCCAGCTCCTGGGTATATGCTTTAAGGGCGGTAGTAGCGTCCACCTCTCCCTTTTCTGCGTCTATTGCACCCGCTAAAGCAAAGAGCGGCTCCGTGATGTCCCGTAATCTATCGTCCAACTCTTGGGGAATGTCCAGCTTTTCGATGTTGTCGTAAAACTCTGTTACGTCTTTGTCGTATCCCAGCCCCGTCAAGTAAAGCACATCCCTTAGAGCTGCCAACTCTTTACCCATTTTCCGCAGGTTTAGTCTCTCAACTTTTTCTTCTGCCTTTTTTCTGGACATATCCATCCGCAATACACGGTCGTTTAATGTTTCCGGCAGAGAGACAAGACCAGCCAGCGCTTTCGGGCAGAAGGCATGGTAATATTTAGCTTCATACTTCTCTCCAATCTTTTCCATACGAGCAACGACAGAGCCAGCTTTTGCCCCTGCATTTAGCAGTGATAATATCTCGGTGTAGTCATCTCCACCATCGCCCTTAAACTTGGTCAGTTCGTCAATGATTACGGTGGGGAAGTTGATGTCTACCGTTCGGTAGAGATAAGCGGGGCGTGGATTCGTTAGTATCGGCGTGGCATTGTAAGCCAGCAGGGAAACAAGCTCCAATAACAGGCTTTTCCCGCAACGCCGGGCAGGAGATGTAAGCCAGAGATAAGCGTACCACGTGAATATGCTAGCAAAGTAGGTACCCATAATCCAAAGTCCAACCACCTTGGCGTGGTGCGGCCTTTTCCAAACAACGTGTCGTGAGAGCCTATCTACAACCTTGTCATAGGTCTCACTAATCTTTGGCTGTTCGCCATCAAGAAATCGGATATGGCCTTTAGTGGAGAAGTGGTATAGAGGGCAGTTTGTCTCATCTTCCTCTATATGTCCACCGGCGACTATGTACCCCCTATTAGTACGATAACATACTCGGTCCTCAACGATGCTTTGAGCCCGTCGCTCTTGCTTGTCTCCCCCGTGTTTCAGGTTAACTTCTTTTCCGCTTTGACTGGACAGCGCCGTCCCGCCCTCTTTGGATTTTTCCCTTTCGTTCTTCGTGTCCCGTTCAATGTCTGCGGCGGTTATACCCAGCTTTTCCTTGAGTAACTTCTTAATCGTTGCGCGTTGCCCGGCATTGAAATCACCCCACCATGCCCGAACCCCCATGTAGAGTTCATTCGTTTGCCTTGGGGCGACTTGATCGTTCAGGGAGGATAGCTCCTCAATCAAGACGTCGTATCTGCCTTGGATCTCGGCAGCATAGTCAAGCGCGGTGTATTTTGGTTTTAGAGTTGTACCGTTCATCCACTAACACCGACCCCCCGCTGTGCGCACGCCCTGTCTTTTGTTAAGCCATAAACGTCCTCCACCACACCCTTGAGCCTTTGTAGGTCGTTCGCCGAAAAGACACGCCGCCCAGCGAATTGTCTAACATCCGACGCCTTCCCGCTCGTGAGGATGTACCGCAGTTGGTACCGCGTAACGCCAAGAATCCCAGCGGCTTCATTTAGAGTGACAACCGATTCGGTATCTAACGCTTCCATTATTCGATGTTCCTCTTAAGCAAAGTAAGTAATTAAAAAAGGGAACCTCCCTGTGTACTATTGGCTGAAACGCCAAAAACGGGAAAACAGGCTTATCTCTTTACGTTGTCTACAGTTACGGCAATATATCGCCGGTTTTCGGCTTAAAAAATTTTAAAATTTTCCTAAGTGTAGTGCAACCTTACCTTTAAGTTTTGTAAAGCCTCCTCTTGGGTGCCTCCCCTAGCCCTTATGGTCCTGTATTGTGCTTGAAAACAAGACTCCTTGCGCCACAAGTGCACTTCGTACAGTGCCCCGTTCACCTTGACAACGGTGGTAAGTAGCGTGCCGTTGTAGTTGCAGTCAAAACTACGGCCAACTTCCTTGTCCCCATGGTAGTAATACTCCGTACTACAATTCTCATCGTCGGGGTACAAGACACAGCCGCACGGTGTATTGCCTACTGTCTTTTGTTTAGCTGGCGCAGTATCGGTCTCTAAAATATCTACCGCCCTTCCCACCTCTTTGCCCGCCCCGTCCAGAAGTGCGCCCCCCGCTTCCCTTAATTTAACCTGGTGGCTATTGTGTGATACTATGTAATGAGTTACCAGTTCAGGCGATTCTTCCGGCCAACTCATCTTATACATAGGATAGTCCTCGACCCAACGCTTCTTATACCTATGGTATCCTTCAAGGTGGAATTTTAGGTTGTCAATCGACCAGAAAGTCTCTGTGCAAAAGGGGCGTCCAGTTATTTCCCGGATACGACGGCGAACGGGCATCCCACATGCAATAGGGCCTTTCAAACATGGACTACACCGCGTGATAGGGTAGAATTCTTTCCTGTGTTCCAGTATCTCTACAACCTCGACAACACCCCCGCCATTGAAATTCCTTAGTGTTCCAAGTGGCCTTCGTTTCTTTTTGTTTATACTCTCCCGTATGTGGTTCAACACATCGGCACTAACAACCTTTATGATGTCTCTTTTTATTGCCCCCTCGATCCTCCAGCTTTCGGGTGACCCCCACTTCCCCCAGGCCCAGCCTTTCCGCCTATTCGGCCTATCGAGGTATATTTTGCCTTTAAAAACTTTGGTTTTTGCAGCCCTTACGGAATCGTCTAGCCACTTCTCGTATTTTTCCTTGTGTCCCCCTGAACAGGTGGGACGGTGGTTGTTGCCCCCTTTCTTAATCGGGGCAGGGCACACGATACACACTTTTCTGTTGGGCATGCCCTTGCGCCGCTCCACGGCCTCTGCAAGCCTAAATAATTCCCTGTGGTCGTAATGCCGGGATGTCTGCAAGCTTTCGTAGGCTGCCGGAACGTAAATAGGCGGTATGATACGCGCCCCCTCGGAAGGTATGGAGTCGTCTGGCTCAACACCTAAGCAGCGTTCACAAACAAACAGCATTTCCGGCCACAATAACACAAAGGTCTCCGGTGCGTGACATCCACAAACTTCGCAGTATTCCCCCTCCTTTTGTTTTGTGCCTCTTCGGGCGACATCCTCAGTTATTGTATTGAGTTCGCCCCCAATGGCTCCAATATCAACATCCCTATCTCTCTCGGTTTCAAAATCAAA